>JACQEP010000024.1 GCA_016200485.1 Gammaproteobacteria bacterium | reverse complement strand
GTAGGTTGATGTGATGGTCTCCTCCCTCTTCTAAAACGGCGTCAAGTGCGCCACGATGGAGACGGTATCAACCATCAAACGAAAAGAGAGGAGACCGAGATGAAGCTTACAACGATTGGGTTGGATCTGGCAAAGAGTGTATTCCATGTTGTCTGTTTTAACGAGAAGCATCAAGAGGTCAGCAAAAAGATGTTACGGCGCAGCCACGTTCTGGAATATTTCGCGCAACTTGAACCGTGTTTGGTGGCTATGGAGGCGTGTGCCGGAGCGCAGTACTGGGGGCGCGAACTGAAAAAGCTGGGGCACACGGTGAAATTGATTCCACCGCAATTTGTGAAGCCCTATGTGAAGGGCAACAAGAACGATTACAACGATGCTCGTGCCATTGCCGAGGCAGCGACAAGGCCAGGGATGCGGTTTGTTGGTGTCAAGACAGAGGAGCAGCAGGATATTCAGGCGTTGCACCGACTACGGCAGCAACGCGTCAAAGAGCGGACAGCGCTCTGTAACCAGATGCGGGCATTAGTCGCGGAATACGGTATCGTCATGAACAAAGGAGTAGCAGCGGTGAGACGTGGTATCCCAGAGCTACTGGAAGATGCCGAAAATGGATTGAGTGACAGATTCAGGGCGCTGCTGGCACAGGGGTATGAGCAGCTCGGTGAATTGGAAAAGCACATTGATTACTACACGCGACAGGTTGAGTTACATAGTCGCCAGAACGAGCAAATGCGTCGATTACAAGCGCTGCCTGGATTTGGCCCCATTGTTTCGAGTGTGTTTGCCAGTGCGATAGGCGATGGCAGCGCTTTCAAACGAGGCCGAGATGTCTCTGCCTCTCTTGGACTGGTACCACGACAGCACTCAAGTGGCGGCAAGGATGTATTGCTAGGGATCAGCAAACGAGGCGACAAGTACCTGCGAAGCCTGTTGATCCACGGAGCGCGTAGCGTCGTGATTTATGCCAAGAATAAAGACGACAGTCTCAGCCGCTGGATCAACCGCATCCGTGAGCGACGCGGTACAAATAAAGCGGCTGTCGCATTGGCCAACAAGCTTGCCCGTATGGGGTGGGCGCTGTTGCGTAATAAAACAGAGTATTGCCCAGCATAAGATGCAATAGCGTTATAGCGGAAAAAGTTAAAGAGGTAGACCTGCCGACGATTGCGAAGATAGCGTAACCATGATGACACCACAGGTAAGACCAGCGTATTGAAAACCTGTTAAGCCCGAAGGCTGTTGAAAGCCGGTAGGTTGATTAGGACGATACGCGCAGACCACATCGAGGCCAGAGGAGTAACTTCTTCGTCAATAGGCCGGATATATGGAAGCAATCCTGTCCCTGTCAGAGTGTGTACGGTGTCTTGCAAAACGGGAGGAGACCATATATGGGCTGCGGTACGAAGCCCAACGTTTCTTCAATCCATGCAGCCATGTTGGGCTTCGCAAAGAGCGCTCAGCGCCAACCTACATATAATTCCACTTTTGGCCGAAATCGGTATCCCAGTTGATAAATAAAACGAAAGGCTCAACACCGGCTGCAAACCGGTGAGCCATCACTTTCAGCAACCCCTTTCGCAGGCCAAAGTCGGGCTCAACCGGCCCGAAAACACCCCCAACAGGACAGCACCCCCAGGTATTGCTAAAATACCCCCTTTCACCCCTCTATTGGGGCTAACGGATTCAACCCGGTACCGAACCATGAGTGACGTAATTGAATATATGACCCGTGTCGGCCGCCAGGCCCGTGCTGCTGCGCGAGCGATGAGCCGCGCGGAGACGAAGCTGAAAAATGCGGCGTTGGAGGCGATTGCGGTGGCCATCGAGGCGGATGAGGCGGGGGTACTGGCGGCCAACGTTAAGGATATGGCGGCTGGGCGCAAGAACGGGCTGGATGCGGCGCTGCTGGACCGGCTGGAATTGACGCCTAAGGTGATCGCCGGGATGACGGAGGGGATTCGCCAGATCATGGCGCTGCCCGATCCGGTCGGTGAGATTTCGGATCTGGCCTATCGCCCTTCGGGGATTCAGGTGGGCAAGATGCGGGTGCCGCTGGGGGTTGTCGGGATTATTTATGAGTCGCGTCCGAATGTGACCGCTGATGCGGCGGCGCTGTGTTTGAAGTCGGGCAACGCCGCGATTCTGCGCGGCGGGTCGGAGGCGCTGCATTCCAATCAGGCCATCGCCCGTTGTATTCACGCGGGGCTGGAAAAGGCCGGTCTGCCCGCCGATGCGGTGCAGGTGATCGAGACGGCTGATCGCGCGGCGGTCGGTCGTTTGGTCGCGATGCCGGAATATGTGGATGTGATCATTCCGCGCGGCGGCAAGGGGCTGATCGAGCGCATCAGCGCCGAGGCGCGCGTGCCGGTGATAAAACATCTGCACGGCATTTGTCATGTTTATATCGATGACGAGGCCGATCTGGAGAAGGCGCTGCAAATCGCCTTCAATGCTAAGACGCATCGTTACGGTGTCTGCAATGCGATGGAGACGCTGCTGGTGGCCGAAGGTGTGGCCGAGCAGGTGTTGCCCGAGTTGTGCGGCATGTATCGGGAAAAAGGTGTGGAATTGCGCGGTTGCGCGACCACGTGCCGCTTGATTTCCTATGCCAAGCCCGCGACCGAAGAAGATTGGCATACCGAATATCTGGCGCCGATTTTGTCGATCCGCGTGGTGAAAGATCTTGATGAAGCGATGGATCACATCGCGATGTATGGTTCCAATCACACCGAAGCGATTGTTACCGAGAATTACACCAAGGCACGGCGCTTCCTGCGTGAAGTCGATTCCAGTTCGGTGATGGTCAATGCCTCAACGCGCTTTGCCGATGGTTTTGAGTATGGTTTGGGTGCCGAAATCGGCATCAGCACCGACAAATTTCATGTGCGCGGTCCCGTGGGCTTGGAAGGGCTAACCTCGCAGAAATTCGTGGTGCTGGGAAATGGGCAGATCAGGCAGTGATGATGCGAGCGTCAAGAGCATGGTGTTAAGCCGCGCACTGCGTATGTTGGAATTATGTTAGGTATTTTCGGCGGCACTTTCGATCCCGTTCACTTTGGCCATTTACGGCCAGCACTGGAAGTGAAGCAAGCCTTGGCGCTGGACGAGCTGCGTTTTATTCCCTGCAATGTGCCGCCGCATCGTGGCGTTCCAGTAGCAAGCGCAAGTCAGCGTTTGTCGATGTTGCAACTGGCATTGGAAAACGTGCCGGGTTGCGTTATTGATCAGCGTGAATTGCAACGATCCGGCCCTTCTTACATGGTGGATACGCTAGCCTCGTTGCGCGAAGAACAAGGCAAGAAGCCGCTGTGCTTGATTCTGGGTCTGGATGCTTTTCTTGGTTTTGATCGCTGGCATCAATGGCAGCGAATAATTGAGTTGGCGCATGTTGTGGTGACCACCCGTCCTGGCTCACGTTTGCCGGAGCATGGGGGAGTGGTCAACCTGGTGAATCGTTGTCGTAGCGAGGATCCATCAGCATTGCGTAGCTCTGCTGCCGGGCTGATTTATTTTCAAGCGGTAACTCAATTGGATATTTCCGCGACCACGATTCGTGAGGCGGTGCGCGCCAGGCGAGATATTCATTTTTTGCTGCCGGAAGCGGTCAGGTTGTATATCGAGCGGGAAAATATCTATCGCTATTAGATGTGCGGCGTAATAACCCCTTCCCCCTCTCAGGGGGAAAGGCAGGGATGGGGTAAATGTTTGGAAATGCCCAAGCAGTCTATCCCCACCCTAACCCTCCCCCTGCAAAGGGGAGGGAAACTATAGAGGAGGAAGTGATGAGTGATAGTGAAAAGATAAAAGACATCGTGGTTGCCGCGCTGGAAGATGTCAAGGCGGTCGATATTAAAGTGGTCGATGTGCGTGGCAAGACCGGAGTGACGGACTTTATGGTCATTGCCAGCGGTAATTCTGATCGCCATGTGAAGGCGTTGTCAGATAATGTTATCGAACAGGCCAAAAAGAATGGTCAGCCACCGTTCGGTGTTGAGGGTGAACAAGCCGGTGAATGGGTGTTGGTGGATCTGGTCGATGTGGTTGTGCATGTGATGTTGCCGCGGGCGCGTGATTTTTACCAACTGGAAAAACTGTGGGCGCCGGGGGTTGATCGCGCGGTTGCCGGGTAATATTGAATTTTTCACCACAGAGGCACGGAGACACAGAGAAAAATAAAATTTCAATTGGGTAAAGCGGATGTGGATTAATCTTGGATGGGTGCTGGAATTTGTATAACATAATTATGAATCCCCTCTGTGTTCTCTGTGCCTCTGTGGTTCAATATTGGGTTTCTGAATAATGCGTATTCACCTGATCGCCGTCGGCCAGCGCATGCCCGATTGGGTGGAGCGGGGTTATCAGGAATATAGTAAACGTCTGCCACCTAGCTGTAGTTTGCAGCTTATCGAAATTCCTGCCGGGCGCCGTACCAAAGGTGCCGACATTCAACGTGCGATAACCGAAGAAGGCGAGCGGATGCTGGCGGCTATTCCTCGCGGCACCCATGTGATTGCCTTGGATGAGCGCGGCAAGCCATGGACAACGCAGCAGCTTAGCGGTCAGTTGGGTGATTGGCTGCAAGCGGGGTACGACATTGCGTTGCTCGTCGGGGGACCGGATGGTTTGTCGCCATCATGCAAGGAAACTGCTGTGCAGCAGTGGTCGTTATCGAATCTTACGCTGCCGCATCCCCTGGTGCGAGTGTTGCTTGCGGAACAGCTCTATCGTGCCTGGAGTTTGCTGCAGGGACATCCTTATCATCGCGAGTAAGTTAATTTAAAGTGCGGGCAATTGCCCTTTCTGGCTCGGACTAGTATCTTGCATGATATGAGCAACCCTCTGATTTATTTGGCGTCTCAATCCCCAAGACGGCGCGAGCTGCTGTCCCAGATTGGTGTTGTCCACGAGATCATCGCGGCGGAGGTTGATGAAAATCCCTTGCCCTCTGAAGCGCCGGAAGTCTATGTCATCAGGATGGCCTTGGCCAAGGCGCGCGCCGGGGCTTCACGGCTGACGACAAGAAAGCTGCCGGTGTTGGGGGCGGATACCTCAGTGGTGCTTGATGGTCAAATTCTTGGTAAACCACGCGATCAGGTCGATGGCATCGCGATGTTGCAGCGCCTGGCGGGTCGTTCCCATCAAGTGCTGACCGCCGTGGCGTTGGTTGACCCTGAAGATCTTGAGCATGCGGCCACACGTCTGAGTATCAGTAGCGTTAGCTTCAGACAGATTGACGATGCCGAATGTCAGGCCTACTGGCAAACCGGTGAGCCCGCCGACAAGGCGGGTGGCTATGGTATTCAGGGATATGCCGCGATTTTTATTCAGCACCTTGAAGGCAGTTTTTCCGGGGTGATGGGCCTGCCATTATTTGAAACGGCGGAGTTGATGCAAGAATTCGAAATCGATATTTCTGGAAGTTGGTAGGCGATGAGCACAGAAATCCTGATGAATGTAACGCCGCGCGAAACGCGCGTGGCCGTGGTGGAAAATGGCGTCTTGCAAGAGGTCATCGTTGAGCGTGAGCGCAAACGTGGCCTGGTAGGCAATATCTATAAAGGCAAGGTGTAGCGGGTGCTGCCCGGAATGCAGGCGGCTTTTGTCGATATTGGCCTGGAGCGGGCGGCATTTTTGCATGCCTCCGATGTGGTTGCGCCCATTAATGGCGATGACGTTGGCCCGGTCAATAATAAAACAGAAAGTATCACCCATCTCTTGCACGAGGGGCAGGAGTTGATGGTGCAGGTGATCAAGGATCCGCTGGGCACCAAGGGGGCGCGGTTAACGACGCATATCACCATGCCATCACGGTTTCTGGTATTTACCCCGAATGTGTTTCATACCGGTGTATCGCTGAAGATTGAAAATGAAGGCGAGCGAAATCGATTGCGTCAGGCATTGGAATCGTTGATGCAAGCAGGGACGGCCGGGGGATTCATCGCCCGGACGGCCGCTGAAGAGGCGCCGTTTGAGGCAATCCGTGCGGATACCGTCTTTCTTAATAAGCTGTGGGAATCGGTGCAGAAACGCGCCGCTACCGTAGCGGCGAGTCATATCATCCACGAGGATCTACCGCTGGTGTTGCGCACGCTGCGCGACCTTGTCGATGATGAAGTCGAGAAAATCCGGATTGATTCGCGGAGCACGACGCGTCGTGTGCATCATTTTGCCGAACAATTCATGCCGGAAATGGTCAATAAAGTTGAGCATTATCCGGGCGAGCGGCCGATTTTTGATTTGTATGGCGTTGAGGACGAGATTCAAAAGGCGCTTGAGCGCAGGGTGAATCTTAAGTCGGGCGGCTATTTGATTATCGATCAGACCGAGGCGATGGCCACGGTGGATGTCAATACCGGTGCCTTTGTCGGGCATCGCAATCTCGAAGAAACCATATTCAAGACCAATCTGGAGGCAACCCAGTCCATTGCCCGCCAGCTGCGGCTGCGCAATCTTGGCGGCATCATCATTATCGATTTCATCGATATGGTGGAGGAAGAACACAAACGGCAGGTGTTGCGATCGCTGGAAAAAAATCTGGAGCGCGATCGGGCGCGTAGCAATATTACCGAAGTATCGGCGCTGGGGCTGGTGGAGATGACGCGCAAGCGGACACGCGAAAGCCTGGAGCGGGTGTTGTGCGAGCCGTGTCCTGCCTGTGCCGGGCGAGGAACGCTCAAGACTCCGGAAACGGTATGCTATGAGATTTTTCGCGAGATTCTGCGTGAGGCGCGGCAGTACGATGCACAACAATACTTGGTATTGGCAGCGCAGGATGTGATCGATTTGCTGCTGGATGAGGAATCCACCAGTCTGGCCGAGCTGGAGGAGTTTATCGGCAAGCCCATCAAGCTTCAGGTCGAGGCGCTGTATTCGCAAGAGCAATTCGACGTGGTGATGGTGTGATCCGCTTGATTCATGATCGTGTCAGGTCTTATTGAGTTTCAAGAATAGTAGCTATGGAAGTTTGGACAGCGATAAAACGGGAGTTAATCCGTCATAGTCGATTTTGGTCGATAGCGGCAATGCTTTTGCTCGCGTTGATGTTGACGGTGGCCCGTGTCGTGCTGCCGCAATTGGAAGGCTATCGTCCCCAAATCGAGGCGGTACTGAGCGAACGGTTACATGAAAAGGTCACTATCGCAGATTTCGATCTTAGTTGGCATGGGTTTGGTCCACGTCTAGATTTGAAAACAGTTCATATCCTTGATCACGCGACCTCGCAACCTATGCTGGGATTTTCCGAGGCGCGCATTGATCTCAATTTGTGGTCCAGTCTGCGATCCTGGCAGCCCGATTTTGGCAAGCTCACAGTGGTGGGTGCCGAGATCACGGTGATTCGTAAGGAAGACGGCGAGTTTGAAGTGGTGGGCGTCAAGTTAAAGGATGACAAGAAGCCATTGGATGTCGAAGAAATCCTGCGTTGGGTGTGGCGTCAGGGAACGTTGGCGGCGGAGCGCAGTACTTTGCATTTTGTCGATCGTCAGCGTGATAACCAGTCATGGACATTTTCTGATGTAAATCTGTTGTTGCGTAATGATGGACAGAAAAGCCGCCTGACGGGGCGTTTGAATTTGCCCAGCCAATTGGGGCGTGGTCTTGATCTGGCGGTTGAGTTTGAGCGTCAAGGCGAGGCACCTCGCGATTGGCTGGTGAATTACTATTTTAAGTCCAACGATTTGGCGCTGGATTATATTTCGCGTGAGCTTGGGGATCAAAGATTTTCAATTCGCCACGGGTTGGCGGATGTCGAAATGTGGGGGCTGTGGCGCTCGGCGGCGATGAGCGAGCTGCGAGGCCGGGTCGGGGTTCACGATTTGGATTTTGCCGTTGCTGTTGAAAATGAGGCCGAGCATGTCGATCGGATCCCGCAGGTCAATGCTGAATTTGTGTGGAAGCACAAGGACAGCGGATGGGACTTGGAGGTTGACCGCCTGCGTGTAACACATGCGGGTCGTATCTGGCCGGATGTGCGGGCACATTTGGCAGTGGAGCAGACGGCAGAAAATGTTTCTGCGACGGAGGTCGCTGTCAATCAGTTTCAGATCAATGATCTGGTGTCATGGGTTCAAATGGCGCCAGGGTTGAATCCCGAAGCAAAAGAGACATTGACGGCCTTGGCTCCGAGTGGGGTATTACGGGATGTGATGCTGCGTTGGCAAAAGACAGAAAACAAACCCGCGCTATATCTGCGGGCAGCGCTGGATAATGTCAGTACCTCGCCTTGGCGCAAAATTCCAGGCCTAAAGGGTGTGGATGCCGAGATTAATGCAAGTCAAGATTCTGGCGTGGTTGATCTAAAAGCAACCGATGTGGCCGTAAAAACCGTTGATCTGTTTCGTGGAGATTTGCCGATCAAGTCTGCGCAAGGGCGTATCGCCTGGGCCAAACAGGAGGATGGTTGGCATGTCGATCTGCGTCAGGTAGCTGCGAGCAATGACGATATTGAAGCCATGCTCAATGGTCATGTATTTGTGCCCGCTGGAGATGCCTCGCCAACGGTGGATGTGGCGGCGGCGTTCCAGGACGGAAATGTAGCGCAGGCAGGACGTTATCTACCGGTAGGGATTATGTCGCCATCGCTGGTGAGCTGGTTGGATCGTGCGCTGGTGAAAGGTTTGATTCCGGCGGGCACGTTGCGTATGAAAGGGCCATTGCGGCAGTTTCCATTTGCCGACGGTTCGGGCCTGTTTGAAGTGCAATTTGCGGCCAAGGATACCGCTCTGGATCATGGTGAAGGTTGGCCGCGTATTGAAGAGATCGCTGCCGATTTAACATTCACCGGCACTGGCATGAAGGTGCATGGAAAGCAGGCCAGGATATTTGATGCCAACGTGCATGATGTCGACGTCAAAATCGCGGACTTCAAAGGCAAGTCTGCATTAGAACTTAACGGGCAGGCGGAAAGTTCGGTGCCTACTGTGATGCGTTATCTGCGCGAAAGTCCGTTGCGAGAAATGATTTTAGGGGGCGCCTTTGATCAGGCGACGACGGCGGGTTCGGCGCAGTTGTTGCTCGGACTGAAAGTGCCGTTGGAGGGCGATGGCAAGGTGCTGGTGTCCGGCGATGTGACGTTAAAGGACGCCGCATTGACCATGCCGAATTACTCGGTCGACTCGGCTCAGGTGAATGGTGCGTTGCATTTTAGCGAGTCAGGAATCGAGTCAAAGCGCCTGGAGGGTGTTGTCCTTGGCCAGCCGACGCGGATGGCGATTAGCACGCAGTCGAACAAAAAATCTCGCTATCTCGTGTTTCGTGCCCAAGGCGATAGCCGTTATGCAGAATTGGCGCAGCGTTTTTCCTTTATTCCAATTTTTGGATTTATGGAAGGTGGCAGTCCATGGCAGGCCGAGTTGAAGTTGGCTATTAGTGGCGATCAACCCGAATCAACATTAAAGGTGAGTTCCAATTTGACAGGTACCGCGGTGCGTTTGCCTGCGCCATTGGCAAAGTCCAATGCGATGCGTACACCGCTGACGGTGCGTGGACGCTTCATGGCGAATAACTCAACCTGGCAGGTCGATTACGGCGAAATGTTACTGTCGGCACTGTTTAGTTTGGAGCCTACAAAGTCAGGTGAGCTTCAGTTACGGAGAGGCGATGTGCGTGTCGGTGAGCGCGCGCAGTTACCGAAGAATCCTGGAATACGGATAGCGGGCGAGTTTAATTCAATCAGTGATAAGGATTGGATGCCTGTGGTCAATGCGTTTATGGAGGCAGCGCCGAAAAAGGTCGCAGATACGGAATCGTCAGTGGAATTGAACCAGGTTGCATTAAAGGCGGGAGTCGCAAAACTTGGGGATATGCAGTTTAACGATGTCACTGCCGAAATGGAGAAGATACAGGGGGTATGGATTGCCAATGTCGATAGCAAACAATTGGCAGGCAAGATCAGCATACCGCAAAAAACAGGCCAAACCCTGGAGATGAATCTCAGCCGTTTACAATTGCCGAGAGACTCTGAGTATGGGGATCAAAAGTCCAAAATCTCCGGTAAGCCGGGTCCAGGTCGGCTCGCTGAAAAGGCAGATCCGCGCAAGTTGCCGCCTTTGCGCATCAACAGTGAGCACCTTTTTTATGGTGAGAGTGATTTAGGCAAGTTGACACTGATGACCGAGCCGCGCGCCAATGGTTTACTGATCAATACCCTGGAGTTGAATAGCGAGCACGCGAGTCTGAAGGCAGGTGGCTCCTGGAATCGTGTGGGCAAGACGCACACCTCGGCGCTGGATGTCGATCTGGAGATTAGAGATTTGGGTAGTGTCCTCGGCGGTCTAGGGTACAACTCGGCTGTGCGTAAAGGTGAAGGTAGGGGGCAGATCAGCTTACGCTGGCCGGGGCCGATTTTTGAGCCGGACGTGAAGCGCATGGAAGGCACCATGCGCTTTGATGTCAACGATGGATCGTTGCTGGAAGTGGAACCTGGCGCTGGCCGGCTCTTTGGGTTGTTGAGTATTCAGGCTTTGCCGCGCCGATTGACGCTGGATTTTCGTGACTTCTTTAGTAAGGGGTTTAGTTTCGATTACATGCGTGGTGGGTTTGAAATCGAGGATGGTAATGCGGTAATTCAGGATTTTGTGCTGGATGGTCCTGCAGCAAAGGTCACGATGCAGGGGCGGGTGGGATTGGATGCGCGTGATTATGATCAGCAGGTGGTGGTCATGCCGCACGTGAGCACGGGCTTGCCGTTGGTGGGGGTGGTCGCGGGTGGTTTGGGGGTGGGGGCTGCGGTCCTGCTGGCTGAAAAACTGTTCAAATCCAGGATTGCCGAGGCGAGTGAAATTCATTATTCGATTACCGGTAGCTGGGATGCGCCTGTGATCAAGCGCCAAGGGGATGTATTACCGCAAGAACCGGCACCACCACTGCTGGAGGGGATGCCAAATTAACAGCCTTGAGGGGATGCAGCGCGCTTTTCAGCAGGCCGTTAGCGGGTTCTTTTGGAGTCAGGGGCAATCAAAACAGTGCGGATAATGGTATTCTAACTCTTGATGAAGGCCATGATTTTTTTTGCCAGTGTGATGTTCGCGATGTCGGTGACGGCTGCCGAGCCGGTGACGGCGGTGGTCGGTGCCGAATTTTGGATGAATCCGCGTCATGGCGAAACCATGATCAAGTTGGAATCCCTGGGAAAAGTGGTGCGTGCCTATCTTGATGCAGAAGGTGAAGCGCGGCTGCGGATAAGTCATCCTGCGACCGAGTCAGGCGAGCTCTGGGCGGGCGAAATGCAAGGGTGGTTGGTGTCACTGGGGGTAGCCTCGGACAGAATTGAGCGGCGTGCCGACTATGCGCACGACGATGCGGTTGAAGTTTTATTGGAGTCAGTCACGACTGATCCCTTGAACGTTAAAGGGAAGTAGCGTTAACAGGCCCTAGGGAGTTGCCATGGTTCGTAATCGTTTTGCGGCTGTTCAGATGGCCTCCGGGCCGAATGTGCAGGCTAATTTGCTCGAGGCGGGCCGCTTGATCAGTTCAGCGGTCGAAGCCAAGGCCAAGATGATCGTATTGCCCGAGAATTTCGCGATCATGGGCATGACCGAGCAGGACAAGATCGCGGTGCGCGAAACCGATGGCCAGGGACCGATTCAGGATTTTCTGGCGCAACAAGCGGCACGGCATCAAATATGGATCATTGGCGGCACGATTCCGCTGGCCTCAAAAATAGATAACAAGGTTCGTGCTGCGTGTTTGTTGTATGACGATCATGGGCAGCGGATCGCGCGTTATGACAAGATTCATTTGTTCGATGTCAGAATCGAAGAGTCGGGCGAAAAATATACCGAGTCGGAGACAATCGAACCCGGCGACCAACCGGTTGTGGTCGACACTCCCTTTGGGCGGCTTGGTTTGGCGGTATGTTACGACTTGCGGTTTCCGGAATTATTCCGGGCGCTGGTGGATCAGGGGATGGAGATTCTGGCCTTGCCCGCAGCATTTACTGCAATCACTGGCCGTGCCCACTGGGAAGTATTGGTGCGGGCGCGCGCGATCGAAAATCTTTGTTATGTCATTGCCGCTGCCCAAGGTGGATATCATGTCAATGGCCGTGAAACGCATGGCGATAGCATGATCGTCGATCCTTGGGGCGTGGTTTTGGATCGTCTGCCGCGCGGTTCGGGTGTTGTGCTGGCAGAATTCGGTAAACGGCGTTTAACTAATTTCCGCCGTAATCTTCCTTGTTTATACCACCGGCGACTGCATTGCCGTTGATGTGGGCCCTGATATTTATATGACAAATTTAGCATTTGCACGTGATCTGATTTTAGCCCCGGCGGGGATCAGCGAATCCCAATTGGAAAAAGTATTGAGCGGTGTAATGGGACACGCCATTGACAATGCCGATCTCTTTTTCGAAAGCAATCGCTATGAATCCTGGTCGCTCGAGGATAGCATCGTCAAAGAAGGCGGTTACAGCATCGAACGTGGTGTCGGTGTGCGCGCCATCAGCGGTGAAAAAACCGGTTTTGCCTACTCCGATGAGATATATCTGCCAGCGTTGGAAGAGGCAGCGATTAGTGCGCGTGCGATTGCGCGTGCCGGGCAGCAAGGGCGGGTACAGGCGTGGACGGCGAGTCAGCCGCGCGCGTTGTATGGCGCCGACGCCCCTTTCGACAGCATTCCTGAGGCCGACAAAGTCGCCTTGCTGGAAGCGGTGGATGCCGAGGCGCGACGCCAGGATCCCCGTGTCACGCAAGTGATGGTCAGTCTTGCCGGTTCGCATCAAGTGATACTGGTGGTGGGCAGCGATGGCACGCTGGCGGCGGATGTGCGGCCACTGGTGCGATTGAGTGTGTCTGTCGTTGTTGAAGAAAAAGGCCGTCGCGAACAAGGTTCGTCCGGGGGTGGTGCGCGGCTTGATTATCGCTTTTTCACCGAACAGGATCGCGCGCTTTCTTATGCGCGTGAAGCCGTGCGTCAGGCGTTGGTGAATCTTGGTGCGCGGCCCGCGCCTGCCGGAACAATGAAGGTAGTGCTGGGCCCTGGCTGGCCCGGCGTGTTGCTGCATGAAGCGATCGGTCACGGTCTGGAAGGCGATTTCAATCGCAAGGGAACCTCGGCATTTTCCGGACGCATCGGCGAAAAAGTCGCTTCGCCATTATGCACCGTGGTCGATGACGGCACCTTGCCGCAGCGGCGCGGTTCGCTCAATCTCGACGATGAGGGCACGCCGTCGCAATGTACGATGCTGATCGAGAGCGGTGTACTCAAAGGTTACATGCAGGACAAACTCAATGCGCGCCTGATGGGTGTGTCGGTGACCGGTAACGGTCGTCGCGAATCTTATGCGCATCTGCCGCTGCCACGCATGACCAATACCTATATGTTGCCGGGCAAGCACACACCGGAAGAAATTATTGCGTCCGTTGATTATGGTTTGTATGCCGTGAATTTCGGCGGCGGTCAGGTGGATATTACTTCCGGCAAATTTGTATTCTCCGCCAGTGAGGCGTATTTGATCGAAAACGGTAAGGTAAGTTATCCGGTCAAGGGTGCGACACTGATTGGCAATGGCCCGGATGTGTTGACGCGAGTGACGATGGTCGGTAACGATCTCAAATTGGATGAAGGTGTCGGCACCTGCGGCAAAGATGGGCAGAGTGTACCGGTGGGCGTCGGCCAACCGACGCTGAAGGTGGACGGTTTGACGGTGGGTGGTACCAATTAATAAATGTACGAGTGCATGGATGCACGAGGTAGTGCAACGCAGGGAGCAGTTGCCGAGGGTGGGTTAGCGATTTTTGCGTAACCCACCAAGCGTGCCCAAAGCGCTTCGCGGGGCAGGCTCTTGCGCAGCAACACAACTTGTTTTTGAAGGCGCAGTTTATTCTGCGGGGTGTTCGATCAGCTCGCGCAAATAGCGAAACAAGGTGCGGGCGGATTTTGGAGGCTGGTTCTGGTTGCGCTCTTTGGCGGCATTAACGACGAGTTGCCGTAAGCGCTGTCGTTCGGCATGCGGATATTCGTTGAGGAATTGGGTGAGAGCATCATCCCCTTCGGCAAGCAGGCGGTCACGCCAGCGTTCGATGCGGTGATAGTTGGCGGCGGATTGCTGGCCGCAGTGGCGAATGGAGTCGACGGCTTCACGGATAGGGTCGGCGTCGACCCGGCGCATCAGCTTGCCGATGTATTGCATCTGGCGGCGCAGGGCGCTGTGACTGCTGATACTGCGGGCGTGATGAACGGCGTCGGCCAATTGATCAGGTAAGGGTACCTTGGCGAGATCGGAGGCGGACATTTTGACCAGCACAGTACCCAGATCCTGCAAGCCCTCCGACTCGCGCTTGAGTTGGGAACGGCTTTTAGGTTCGCTAAGATCACCATCGTGATCAAAGGCATCATCGTCGTGGTCGTGCATCGGTCACAGGCTTTTCATGGTTGAATAGGTGAGAGTTTACAACGGATAGGGATGGAGGAGTATGGCGCAGGCGCCAGTGATTAAAAATTCGGTGTTTACCCGCGACAAGCTGGAATCGGTAGTGGCGGAGATTTTGGCCGCCGCCAAGGCCCAGGGGGCCACCGCCGCCGAGGCGGCTGTCAGTATCGAAGCTGGTTTGGCAGTGAATGTGCGGTTGGGCGAGGTCGAGACCATCGAGCATACCCATGACAAAGGTCTGGGCGTGACGGTTTATTTTGGCCAGCGCAAGGGTTCGGCCAGCAGCTCGGATTTTGCCTCCGACGCGTTGAATGATACGGTGGCCGCCGCGTGCCGGATTGCCAAATATACCGCCGAGGATAGTTACTCGGGCTTGGCCGCGGCCGAGCTGATGGCCAAGGATATCCCGGATCTTGATCTGTCTCATCCCTGGGATCTGACGCCGGAGCAGGCGATTGATGTGGGGTTGATCTGTGAAAATGCAGCCCGCGAATACGATTCACGCATCGACAATTCCGAGGGCGCTAGCGTCAGCAGCCATCAGGCCTATCGTGTCTATGGCAACAGCCACGGATTTATCGGTGCCTATGGCGGTACGCATCATAGCCTGAGTTGCGCCGTGATTGGCCGCGAAGGCGAAAATATGCAGCGTGATTATTGGTATAGCTCGTCACGCCTGGCACAGGAACTGGAAGCGCCATCGGATGTGGGGCGCATGGCCGCACAGCGTACCCTGCAACGGCTGGGGGCACGTCGTTTGAAGACACAAGAAGTGCCTGTGATCTTTGCCGCTGAAATCGCCGGTAGTTTGATCAGCAGTTATCTCGCGGCGGTACGAGGCGGTGCTCAATACCGCAAGACGACATTTTTACTCGATAGCCTTGGTCAGCAAGTGTTTCCTGAATTCATTCATGTTTACGAACGGCCGCGCCTGCCGCGCGCGAATAACAGCGCGGCCTTTGATCGTGAAGGCGTGGCAACGGTGGATCGTGATCTGGTCACGCAAGGCAGGGTGCAAACCTATACGCTCGATAGCTACGCCGCACGTCGTCTTGGCCTGCAAAGCACAGGCAATGCCGGCGGCACACGCAATGTGTTTGTTGACACTGGGGCGCTTGATTTCGCGGCGCTGTGTCGTGAAATGGGCTCTGGTCTGGTCATTACTGAAATGATGGGCCATGGCGCCAACATCGTCACCGGCGATTATTCACGCGGTGCCGCCGGATTCTGGGTCGAGAATGGCGAGATTCAATATCCCGTGGAAGAGATTACCGTTGCCGGCAATTTGCGTGATATGTTCAAAGGTATTGTTGCTGTGGGTAAGGATGTCGATCATCGTGGTAATGTGCATACGGGTTCGATTCTCATCGAGCGGATGATGGTCGGTGGTGAGTGAGAGGGGATGGCGATTTTTGTGGCGATTGTATCGGAGGTTGGTCATGAAAAGAGATAGCGTTCTTGCCATCTTGCGCGAGTTCAAGCGGGATTATGGGGAAAAATACGGCATTCTTGAGATTGGAATATTTGGCTCGGTTGCCCGCGATGAGGCGGGGGAGAAGAGCGATGTTGACGTCTGCGTCAAGACGAAAACGCCAGATCCCTTTGTGCTGGTGCATGTCAAAGAAGACATTGAGGCGCGGGTTCACGCGCATGTGGATATTGTCCGGGTTCGCGAAAAGATGAATCCCTTCTTAAAGGCGCGTATCGAAAAGGAAGGCATCTATGTTTGATCGTGCCCTCGCGCTGGCTATTCTCGAGCAAATTGATGAGGCGCTGGAAAAGATCAAAAGCCGTTCCGTGCAGATTCAAAAAGTAGAGGATTTTACCGGCACGCCATCGGGCATGGAAAAACTGGATGGTTTGTGCATGCTTTTTATGGCTATCGGCGAAGCGTTGAAAAATCTGGATAAAATCACCGGTGGTACGTTGCTTTCGCAATATCCCGGGACTGACTGGAAAGGTGCGATGGGATTCAGGGACATCATTGCCCATCATTACTTTGATGTTGATGCCGACAGGTGTTTTGGATATGTACTCACGAGGTAGGGTCATTGTCTGTGACCATAAAAAAGATGATAGAGGCTTTGCGTTAATGGAGCGTACGGTTTTGAAGCCTGAGCAACTCCGTGTCCTGCTGAAGGCGTTCAAAGAGCAACATGGCGCGGAGTACCGCTTGCGTGCTTTGGGTTACTTTGGGTCGTATGCCCGCAATGAGGCAACGCCTGAAAGCGATGTGGACGTTGTTTTCGAAACTGATGAGCCTAATCTGTTTAAAACGGTTCTCTTGAAACAGGATCTGGAAGCATTGCTGGAACATCCTGTGGATGTTTTGCAGTTGCGCGGACTGACGAATCCAAAGTTGCGCGTGCGGATAGAGAAGGAAGCGGTTTATGTATGATCAGAGATTGTTGATCGAGCGGTTGGAAAGCTGCGTCGAAGCTCTGGAGCGTATTCCCCGGCGGTTTGCAACTAATCATGCCCTGAGGATTTTGATGCTACCGAGGATGGTGTCGATCGGAAAGATGCTATTTGTATGATTCTGATTGTGGTGGGCGAAGAGTTTAAGCAGATTGATCGCAAGACCGGGGGGCAGTTTTTTAATCGTTACCCGCAGGCCATTGAGGCGCTCCGGAAAATAATCCAGGATTTACAGCATGGTGCCGGATAGAAAATTTTTGTGTTCTGAATGGATTGGTTGAGGGTGGCGGGCAGCAATAATGATGTCCTGGTCCGCGTTCGCGACATGCACTTCAGTCGCGGCGGGCGCGCGATTTTTTCCGGCGTTGATCTTGATATCTGTCGCGGCAAGATCACGGCGATCATGGGGCCGAGCGGCACCGGTAAGACGACAATGCTGAAGCTGATCGGCGGTCAATTGCGGCCATCGAAGGGTAGTGTTGAAGTCGATGGCCATAATGTCCACCGTTTATCGCGCACCGAGCTGTTCGAATTGCGCAAGCGGATGGGGATGTTATTTCAAAGTGGCGCCTTGCTGACCGATATCAATGTCTTTGACAATGTCGCTTTTCCCTTGCGCGAGCACACCAAATTGTCCGAGGCGATGATTCGTGATCTGGTATTGATGAAACTGGAAGCGGTTGGTCTGCGCGGCGCACGCGCGCTGATGCCCAGCGAACTTTCAGGTGGCATGGCGCGGCGCGTGGCGCTGGCGCGGGCGATTGCGCTAGACCCGATGATGATCATGTATGATGAGCCGTTTACCGGTCAGGACCCGATTTCAATGGGTGTGCTGGTACAATTGATCCGTAAGCTTAATGATGCGCTGGGCCTGACGAGCATTATCGTTTCCCATGATGTGCAGGAAACGGCGGCGATCGCCGATTACATCTATGTATTGTCAGACGGCAAGGTGGTGGGTGCGGGTACGCCGCAGGAATTAAGCCGCACGGATTCAGCCTGGGTGCAGCAGTTTCTGCAGGGACTACCGGATGGTCCCGTGCCCTTTCATTACCCCGCGCCTGAGTACGCCGTCGATCTGTTGGCAGGGGGGCAGGCGTGATTCGCGCCCTACGCCATTTGGGGCGATCGGGCTTGAGTTTTTTTGAGCGATTGGGGCGCGGCCATTTGTTCTTGTGGCAGGTGCTGGCCGGCGTGCCCAGCCTGTTGCCGCGGCCACGTCTGCTGATCCAGCAGATGTATTCGGTCGGCGTGCTCTCATTACTGATTATTGTCGTTTCCGGTATTTTTGTCGGTATGGTGCTGGGCTTGCAGGGTTACAATACCTTGGTCGATTTCGGCGCCGAGGAGTCGCTGGGGGTAATGGTGGCCTTGTCGCTGGTGCGCGAGCTGGGTCCGGTGGTGACGGCATTGTTGTTTGCGGGGCGTGCAGGATCGGCGCTCACGGCCGAAATAGGATTGATGAAGGCCACCGAACAACTCTCCGGCATGGAGATGATGGCGGTCGATCCGCTGAAACGGGTGATCGTGCCACGCTTTATCGCAGGGATATTGTCCCTGCCTTTGTTGGCGGCGATTTTCAGCGCGGTGGGGGTAATGGGCGGATATTTTGTCGGCGTCGGTTTGTTGGGTGTCGATGACGGTGCGTTTTGGTCGCAGATACAGGCACGCGTGGATTTTTATGACGATGTTGTTAATGGCGTGATCAAGAGTATCGCCTTTGGCTTTGCCGCCGCCTGGATTGCGATGTTTGAAGGTTATGATGCGGTGCCGACATCGGAGGGTGTGAGCCGCGCGACAACGCGCACTGTAGTGCACACCTCGTTGGCGGTGCTGGGCTTAAATTTTATGTTGACGGCATTTATGTTCGATTGAGGAGCGACTTTATGTTCCAAGGCAAGACGATCGAAGTAGCGGTAGGGGTCTTTGTGGCGGCAGGGTTAGGTGCTCTGTTCGTGTTGGCGATGAAGGTAAGCAATCTCGCCGCCTTCAATGACCAGGCAGGTTATCCTTTGATTGCGCGCTTCGATAATATCGGTGGGCTTAAGGAGCGCGCGCCAGTGACCATGGCTGGCGTGCGCATCGGGCGCGTGGAAAAAATCGGCTTTGATAACGGAACCTATGAAGCAGTGGTGACACTCAATATCAACAGCCAATATAACCATGTGCCGAAAGATACCTCGGCCAGCATTTTTACTTCGGGTCTGTTGGGCGAACAATACATCGCCCTGGAACCGGGCGGTGATGATAAATACATGGGCGCCAACGATTCGATCAAGATCACTCAGTCGGCGCTGGTGCTGGAGCAATTGATCGGTCAGTTCCTGTTTAAAACGGCCGAGGGTGGCAGCAAAGACAAAGGTAGCGCCGAGTGAGGCAGATGTTCTTTACCGTGTTGCTGGCGCTGCCCGTGTTTGCGGTGCGGGCCGAGACGCTAAATCTTGAGCAGGCGATTGATCGTGCCCTGCATTCCGATCCGCGCATTGAAGAGCGGCGGCAATTTGTTGAAGTCGCGCGCGCCACCTTGGCCGAGGTCAAAGGGCATGAGGGCTGGATTCTCGATGCCAATACCTTTTTAGCCTTGGCGCCAAAAGTTGAAGGCAATATTTTCAAGGACGGTGTTTGTAATCCCGGTCAGTGTCAATTGCGTAATGATCGTTATGATATTAATAACATCTCGCCCTGGGTTCATCTGAAAATGACGCTGGTCAAGCCGCTCAATACCTTCGGCAAAATTGAAAACTATGAAGACGCAGCGCAGGCCAATATTCTGGTCAAGGATCAGGATGTGCGCTTGCAGCGGACGAGCACTGCCATGGATGTGAAGCGTGCTTATTACGGCTATCTTGCCGCCCGCGACAGTCGTCTTTTATTGGAGGATGTCGCGCGCCGTCTCGATAAGGTCATCGCACTGGTTGAAAAATGGTTGGATGAAGGCGAAGGCGACGTCAAGCAGATGGATCTGTATGCCTTGCAGTCGGGGCGCGCCCTGGTGGCCAAGTATCGCGCCCAGGCGGAAGCCTTGGAGCAGGTGGCGCTGAGCGGGCTCAAAGTCGTGACGGGCGTTGGTCTTGATCAGCCGCTGGAAGTGAGCGATGAACGTTTGTCGCCGGTGGCATTGCCAGCCACAGCGCTGCCCGAGTTGCAGCAATTGGCGCTGGAGCAGCGTCCGGAAATGAAACAGCTTGCATCCGGTCTGCGGGCGCGGCGATCCTTGGTGGCGGCGAGCAAGTCCGAGGCCAATCCCAATCTCTACGCCGGTGTCTCCGGATTTCTTTCTTATACGCCGGGTCGTGATCACCTCGACAATCCCTATATCAGTGATCCGTTCAATGATATAGGTTTGAGCCCGATGATCGGCTTGCAATGGTCGTGGACCAAAGGCGTGCAGGACGCCAAGACCCAGGCCGCCGAAGCTGAGTTGAACGCCCTGATTGCCAAGTCCAGTCTTGCGCGACAAGGTATCCCGTTCCAGGTGGCAGAACAGTATTATCAGACTCAAGGTTATTATCAGGCGGTGCAAAATCTGGAAGAGGCCAGCCGTTCGTCGCGGCGCTGGATGATTGCCGCCTATACCGATTTTGAGGCCGGAATGGAAAAGGCCGAGAAAATCATGATGGCCTTTCAGGGATATGTGATGGCATCCACCGACTATTTGCAAACGATTTTCGAATACAATATGCATGTCGCACAGTTGGAGAGCGTCAGCGGAGCGTTGCCATGAAAAATTTGCTGTTGGTGTTATTGCTCAGTTGTGGTTTTACCTCGGCTGTTTGGGCCAATCAAGCGCCGGATCAGTTGGTGCAGGAAACCTCGAAGCAGATGCTGGCCAAACTCAAGGAGGAGCGCGACGTCATCAAAAAGAATCCTGAGCGGATTTATGATCTGGTGCAGCAAATCGTATTGCCGCATTTTGATTTTGAATACATGTCGCAACTGGTGCTGGCCAAAAACTGGAAACGCGCGACCGATGCGCAACGTAAGGCCTTTGTCAGCGAGTTCCGGACCTTGCTGGTGCGCACCTATGCCACATCGTTGAATGAATATACTGACCAGAAGCTCACCTATTTGCCCTTCCGTCAGAATCAGGGGGATACCGAAGTCACGGTGCGTACCGAGGTCGAGCAGCCCGGTGGTTTGCCGATCCCGATTGATTACCGGCTGCATCAGCGTGATAACGAGTGGATCGTGTTCGATGTCATCATCGATAACGTCAGCCTGGTGAGCAACTATCGCACCACTTTTGCCAAGGAAGTGCGTCAAGGCGATATCGATGGCCTGATCAAAACCCTGGTCGACCGCAATAAACAGGCTCGACGTGAGTGATCTGAAATTACTGCGGCTGGCGGAAGGTGAGTTTCGCCTTGAGGGCGAACTCAGTTTCAAGAGCGTCCCTATACTGGGTGATCAGGAAGACGTGCTGTTCAATAGTGGTGACACCGTCATTTGTGATTTGAGCGGCATCGAGCGCAGCGACAGCGCCGGCTTGGCCTTATTGATGAGTTGGATGCGTGCAGCGCAGCACCGTGGGAGATCTCTGCGTTTGCGTGCGATGCCTGCCCAGTTATTATCTTTGGTGCGAGTGAGTGGTTTGGAAGCGGTGTTGCCGTTGGAGTAATTCCGGCCGTATCATGAGATGTGTATTAATGTTTATTAACGGAGATGCTTATGTTGAACAGCGCCACACGTAAACGAATGGTTTCGTTATTTCTTTGTATGTCATTCACCGGGTTGAACGTCATGCCCGCACAGGCTGCTATGGTCAGCACGCCGGAGCTGGTGCAGAGCGAGCTCAAGCAGCTTAGTCGCGCGCAATTGGCGCAGTGGCTAAATCGTGGTGATGTACAGCAACG
Source organism: Gammaproteobacteria bacterium (assembly GCA_016200485.1). Classification (NCBI taxonomy): domain Bacteria; kingdom Pseudomonadati; phylum Pseudomonadota; class Gammaproteobacteria; species Gammaproteobacteria bacterium. The sequence goes on along the minus strand of JACQEP010000024.1, from coordinate 104,670 downwards.
GTTGATAAAAATGGGTGTCGATCCTGCTGCCGCACAGGCACGCGTTGCCGATCTGACCGATGCCCAGGTCGCGGAACTCAATCAACGTCTGGAGCAGCTCCCGGCCGGTGGCGATATTCTGGGACTTGTAGTGCTGCTGTTTCTCGTTTTTGTCTTCACCGACATCATCGGCGCTACCGATATCTTCCCCTTTGTGCATCCGGTGAGGTAGTTGCCCTGGTATTATCAATACGCCCGCATGTTTGCGGGCGTTCTTTTTTGTGCGATGTTGGCAGCTTGTGCCACGCCGCCGCAAACCCGGCAGCTACAGGAAATTCCACCGTCGCTGCCGCCGCACATTGAACTGACCGAAACGCCATTCTTCCCGCAGGAAAAATATCAATGTGGCCCGGCCGCGCTCGCCACCGTGCTGGCAGCACAGCGAATTGAAGTCACTCCTGATCAGCTTGTAGCAGCAGTTTATGTCCCGGCAAAACAGGGTAGTCTGCAAGTCGAAATGATGGCGGCCGCGCGCAGTTATGAGCGGCTGGTTTATCCACTTGCGCCGGAGTTGACCGATTTGCTGTCAGAAGTCGCTGGTGGCAATCCGGTGCTGGTGCTGCAAAACGTAGGGCTGGATTGGTTGCCGCGCTGGCATTATGCCGTAGTGGTCGGTTATGACCTGGCGCGCGGCGAGATCATTCTGCGTTCGGGTACCTATCAGCGCTGGGTCACACCGCTCTCAGTCTTCGAACGCACCTGGCAGCGGAGTCATCACTGGGCCATTGTTGTCGTCCCGCCAGGGCGGATTCCGGCAACCGCCCAGCCGTTAACCTATCTCCAGGCCGCGAACGATCTCGAAACAACAGGCCACGCACAAGCGGCATATCAAGCCTATCAAGCCGCCACGCAGCGCTGGCCACAACATGAGCTCGGTTGGATGAGTTTAGGTAACGCGTCTTACGCGCGAGGTGAATATCAAAGCGCCATCGCCGCCTTTCGTCAGGCGATCACGCTCAATAACAGGCAGGCCGCCGCCTGGAATAATCTGGCGTATGCCCTCAAAGCTACGCAGTGTTCTGCCGCTGCGATTCAGGCGGTGCAGTGTGCCGTTGCTATAGCGCCGGATTATCCCGAGTATCAACAAAGCTTGGAAGAAATCGAGGATTCGTCCATGAACTCCGAAATGCAAAAAAGCTGCATAGTTATGGAATGTCCTGGCCATAAGTAGGATGAGCGCGTGACTATGTTCTAAATCTTCCCACCAGAGACTTTAGGTTGACTGACAATTTAGCCATCTCTTGACTGCTTTCACTTGATACCTTGGCATCCTCGGAAGTTTTATTCACCATTTCATTAATCATCAGCACATCAGCATTGATAGTTTCGGCGGCAGCAGATTGTTCTTCAGCAGCGCTGGCGATGGTATTCGTCATATCCGAGATCGAGGCGATTGACTCCGCGATGCGCGTAAATGAGTCATTCGCCACTCCGGCCTTGCCGACGCTTGTCACCGCTTGTTGCTTTCCGCGTTCCATGACGGTTACAGCATCGCCGGCGGCTGACTGGAGCCGTTGAATGATTTGCTGAATTTCCAGGGTGGAGTTCTGGGTGCGCTGGGCCAGTGTTCTGACCTCGTCTGCCACCACAGCAAAGCCACGGCCTTGTTCACCGGCGCGCGCTGCCTCAATGGCAGCATTCAGGGCCAGCAGATTGGTTTGTTCGGCGATACCTTTAATGACGTCGAGAACTGTAGCCACATCGTCTGTATCTTTGCTAAGGCGGTTTATGACTTCTGCCGCGCGTTGGACCTCCTCGGCAAGCAGATTGCTCGCCTTGATGGACTCATCAATCACTTTCTGGCCTTGCCTGGAATCTGCGTCGGCCCGTTTCGCCGCATCTGCGGCAGCCAGGGCACTTTGGGCCGAGTTTTGCACGGTTGCCACCATCTCGGTCATGGCCGTCGCGACCGAGTTTATCTTTTGCTGCTGCATGGCAACATTCTGCAAGGTGGTATTGGATACGGAGGCAATGCTGTCGGAAGCCCTGGTTAGCGGATCCGACGTTGCGCCGATATCCTTGATCATTGTCTGTAGCTTATCCACAAACTTGTTGAACCCCTTACCCAGTTCGCCAATTTCGTCACTTGTGGTAACGGTCAGCCGCTTGGTCAGATCACCCTCGCCCTCGCCGATGTTCTTAATCATGTCCACGGTCTCTTGCACGCGCCGCACGATAATCGTGCGCACCAGCATCATGAGACCTACGCTCATCAGTATCAGGGCGATGACAATTCCACCGATGACTAATAGTACGTTACGGCGTAGGTTATCTTGCAGGGCCTTGGTGCTGTAGCCGATGCGCAGCATACCAAGCACCTTCTTATCGTCACCGCTGACGGCACGCTCATAAATCTTTATATTGGTGTCCCCCTGCTTCTCTTCGGAGGTTTTGGTAACGGATTTCTTTTGCGCATCATAAAATACGGCAAACTCCACTTCCGGGTCGGCGACCATTTGCTTGACCAGTTGCTCCAAGGCGAGAAAGTCGAAATTCTGGTAAGAAGGCACGCTGATCTGGGCCATCAAATTTGCCATGGCACCGGATTTGTTATCCATGGTCTGCTCTATGGACGCATTATTGCTGGTGATCAGAAACGCACCCAATCCCACCAGGGACACTAGGGTCAACAACAGTGTCGGGGCCAGAAATTTCTTGCTGATGCTATTGGAGAAACTCGTGCTCATTATCATTCTCTCCCGGGTTTATCCGCAGGGGCGGCCCATGCCGCCCCTGTTTTTCGGCTTAAATTAAAACGCGAACTTGAAGGAGGCATCGATCCCCGCTTTCTTCAATAATTCCAAGTTGTGTTTAAAATCGGCGGTCGTCGTGGTGATGTACTCCTTAATGTTTAAGGAATCACGTACCGCATTGGCCCCGGCGGAACTGTCACCCTTCAAGCCCAACAAGGCGCTGGAGATTTTTTTGACAGTATCTGCATTGGCTTTTTTGGATACGATCAAAGTGCTATCCGGGTTTTCACCGGTGTCCTCGCCTACCACAGTCAGATTGGAATACTTACTCTTTTCCTTATCCCAAATCCGGTTCTTGACGATCGCCACATCGGCGGCACCCTTGGACAGGGCATCGATGGCGGCCCCATGGGAGGCGGCCTTCATGATGGTTGTCTTGACCGTATTGGCGCCCGGCAATGAGTGGTAAAAGATTTCACCAGTGGAACTGAGGCTGGCGAACATGACCTTTTTGCCGGCGAAATAATCGGCTGATCCAGTGAATTTGGCGGCACCCGCCGGGGCGATCACGACGGTCCAATAGGTGCTGGTGCCTTCCTTGCTCACCGGTCGCACCACCGGGGTGGCCAAATCCTTGATGATCATGGTGCCCGCCACGCCAGAGCCGCTAAACATGCCGTCGGCCTCCCCGGCAGCGAACATCTGTGCTGCCTTAACATAATCAGGGGCGCCGACCAAAGTGACGTCGACTCCCTTGGTCTTGAGATAGTCGGCGAGAGGGGCGTATTTTTGAGCGGCACCCTTATCATCCTGCATGATGACCAGCTTGAACTGATCGGCCTGGGCGATGACCGCCGAACCACTTAGTATCATGGCGGCAACGCTGCTAATGATGAGTTTTTTCACGTTCATATTGAGTTTCTCCGTCTAGAGTTTGGTGATAATTGGGGTGGACTATAATTGGAAAAATCGCCGCGCCTCATTTTTAGATGCAATTCCCATAATAAATTTCTTCAATATTTGATGATGGTTAATGAGGAAGCAACACGAATGCACTGAAGCTATCGTCCCCCCCCCCCCACACTAATCTTTAGTAGTAAACAAGGGACTTTTCATATTGGTGCCAGGACGAAGTGGTAGCGTTGAAACGCCCATAGGAGACGGAGATCTCAGGTTAAGGTTCTAAAGCCCTCCAACAACCGGTAATCCTATAGCGTTTCCCGCGCCTTCGGGACGGGTTCTGTATCTGATACGATAAAGGGCGTTATCCTTGCAATTTGTCCATTTGTAGGATAAATTACAAGGATGATTGATCGTCAATTAGCCAGGGATCTCACGGAAGCGTTGAGTCGCTTTCCCGTGGTTGCTCTGATCGGGCCGCGACAGGTGGGTAAGACCACGCTGGCGCGTGAGTTCCTGCGCTTGTGTCCGGGATCGGAATACCTTGATCTTGAGCGCCCCTCGGATCGGGCGCGCATCGCAGAACCGGAGCTGTATCTTTCCGGCCGCAAGGACAAATTGGTCATTCTCGATGAAGTGCAGCAACTGCCGGAACTGTTTCCGGTGTTGCGTTCGCTGGTGGATGAGCACCGTGAGCCAGGACGTTTTTTGCTGCTGGGTTCGGCATCGCCCGAATTGATTAACCGTTCGTCTGAGTCTTTGGCCGGGCGCATCCGCTATCTCGAAATGCGCCCCTTTGCGTTGGGTGAAATCGATGGCGGTACGAACGCCGTCGAGCGGCTTTGGATACGGGGCGGTTTTCCAAACAGCTATCTGGCCGCCGACGACATGATGTCATTCGAGTGGCGCGAAGCCTTCGTCCGTACCTTTTTGGAGCGGGACGTGCCAGCGCTCGGTTTTCGTCTCCCGGCGCACAGTTTGCGGCGTTTCTGGCAGATGCTGGCGCATTGGCATGGTCAGTTGTGGAATGCGAGTACCGTGGCGCGAAGTTTGGATGTTTCGCCCCAGACGGCTAATCGTTATCTTGATCTGTTGTGCGATGCCTTTATCGCGCGCCGCCTGCTGCCCTGGCATGCCAATACCGGCAAGCGTCTGGTCAAATCACCGCGCTTATATCTGCGCGATAGCGGGTTGCTGCACGCGTTGTTAAATATCCAGACGCTCGATAGTTTGTTGGGACATCCTTCGCTCGGTGCCTCCTGGGAAGGTTTTGTCATCGAACAAGTCATTGGGGTGCTCGATCCGGTTGAAGTGGGATTCTATCGAACGTCAGCGGGTTCCGAGCTTGATCTGGTGCTGAAGCTGCGAGGACGGAGCGACCCTGTCGCTGTGGAAGTGAAATACAGCGCCGCTCCAAAACCAGGCAAGGGATTCTGGAACGCGCTAGACGATCTCGGAATCGAAAGAGCATTTGTCATCTACCCTGGCAGGGACGATTATCCGATCGAGCAACGTGTTACGGCGTGGCCGGCGGTCAAGATACCGGCGCTCAATACAATGTTTTGATTTTCGAGCGACTGCCCTGGGGCCGCTTTGCGATTTCGGAAGATTGGTTTTTTTGATGGGATGCAAGGTAACTTTGAAAGTACCGCAAAGCTGACCACTTCCCTCAAATTCCACTCCCCGCTGTTCAAAATTGCCCCAACAACCGGTATCCTATGCCGTTCCCCCGCGCCTTTTGGCCCGGCCATGCCTTGATGAGAGTTTCTTGATTTAAATGGACAAATTACTAATTTCCGGTGGCGTGCCCTTAAACGGCGAGATCCGTATTTCCGGGGCCAAAAACGCCGCTTTGCCGCTGATGGCGGCGACCCTGCTGGCCGAGACCCCGATCACCCTGCGTAATGTGCCGCATTTGCAGGATATTACCACCACCATGGAGTTGCTGGGGCGGATGGGGGTACGGCTGACGGTCGATGAAAAGCTCAATGTCGAGGTCGATTCCTCGACCATCAATGATTTCTGCGCACCGTATGAGCTGGTAAAGACCATGCGCGCCTCGATCCTGGTATTGGGGCCGCTGGTCGCGCGTTTTGGCCAAGCTGAAGTGTCATTGCCCGGCGGCTGCGCCATCGGTTCGCGGCCGGTAAACCTGCATATTCAAGGCCTGCGGGCGATGGGGGCGGAGGTGGAGGTCAGTAATGGTTTTATCCATGCCAGAGCCAAGCGCCTGAAGGGTGCGCACCTGTTCATGGATGTGGTGACTGTGACCGGCACCGAGAATTTGTTGATGGCGGCGACGCTGGCCGAGGGCACCACGGTGATCGAAAACGCGGCTCGCGAGCCGGAAGTGGTCGATCTGGCCAATTGCCTGAATACGATGGGCGCAAAGATTACCGGTCACGGCACTGACCGGATCGTAATTGAAGGCGTTACAGGGTTGCACGGCACCGATTATCGCATCATGCCGGATCGTATCGAGACCGGAACTTACCTGGTCGGCGCCGCGATCACGGGTGGCCGGGTCAAGCTGCGCGAAACCGATCCCAATTTGCTGGATTCGGTAATTGCCAAGTTACGCGAGGCTGGGGCTGAAATTACCTGCGGCAAAGACTGGATCGAGCTGGATATGAAAGGCAAGCGGCCGCGAGCGGTGGATATTCATACCGCGCCGTATCCTGCGTTCCCGACCGATATGCAGGCGCAATTTACCGCGCTTAATTCAATCGCCGAAGGTACCGGCGCGATTTCCGAAACCGTGTTCGAAAATCGCTTCATGCATGCGCAAGAGCTGGCGCGCATGGGCGCCAAAATTCATGTTGAAGGTAACATGGCGATTGTGACTGGCGTGCAGAAGTTGACCGGCGCGCCGGTAATGGCCACCGATTTGCGTGCCTCGGCGAGCCTGGTGCTGGCGGGGTTGGTGGCCGACGGTGAGACCACGGTCAGTCGTATTTACCACATCGATCGTGGCTACGAGTGCATCGAAGAAAAATTGCAGCAGCTCGGTGCGCGGATTCGACGCGTGCCGGATTGAGGGAAGCGTGAGCGTGATTAATCGGATTACCATCGCGATATCCAAGGGGCGCATTTTCAAGGATGCACTGCCGTTGCTGGCCGAGGCCGGTGTGGTGCCGGTGGATGATCCGGAGACCAGTCGTAAACTGATTCTTGATACCACCCGTGACGACGTCAAGCTGGTATTGATCCGTGCCTCGGACGTGCCGACGTATGTTGATTACGGTGCCGCTGATATCGGCATTGCCGGTAAAGACGTGCTGATGGAATACGAAGGCGATGGTTTGTATGAGTTGGTGGATTTGAAAATTGCACGCTGCAAGCTGATGGTGGCCGGATTTCCGGGTAAGCCTGTAGGGGTGCGGCCGCGCATTGCCACTAAATATGTCAATTCCACCAAGCGCTACTTTGCCAGCCGCGGCCAGCAGGCGGAGATCATCAAGCTTTATGGCTCAATGGAGCTGGCGCCGTTAGTGGGGCTTGCGGATCACATCGTCGATGTCGTCGACACCGGTAATACCTTGCGCGCCAATGGCCTGGAACCGCTGGAACATATCGCCGATATCAGTTCGCGGCTGATTGTGAATAAGGCCTCGATGAAAATGAAGCACGCGTTGGTGAAGACATTTGTCGATAAGATCGCGCAGGCCGTGGCCAAGCGTGATAAATAGGGCGGCTAGAGACGCAAAAGATCCAACGCGGAGACGCAGAGGAAGGCGAAAATTTATGCGTATTTCAAAGTTTTTCTCCGCGCCTCTGCGTCTCTGCGTTAGATTTTTTGTTTTTTTATGAGGTGAATCAATGAGCGCTTTAGCGATCAAGCGGCTTAATGCGCAGGATCAGAATTTCTGGCAGCAACTGGATGCGCTGCTGGCATGGGATAGCGTGTCTGATGATGCAGTGGCCAATACCGTACGGGAGATTATCGCCAATGTGCGCAAGCGCGGCGACGCGGCGCTGATTGAATACACCAATCGTTTTGATCGCATGCAGGTGCGCGATGTGCGTGAGTTGGAAATCCCGGTCGAGCGTTTGCGCGAGGCCTTGGCGCGTATCCCGCAAGATCAGCGCAGGGCCTTGGAGTTTTCCACGCAACGCCTGTTTATGTATCACGAACATCAGCGCGCCGAGTCCTGGTCTTACACCGAGCCGGATGGCACGATGCTGGGGCAAAAGATAACCGCGCTTGATCGCGTGGGTTTATATGTTCCGGGTGGCAAGGCGTCCTATCCGTCTTCGGTATTGATGAATGCGGTGCCCGCCAAGGTCGCGGGTGTGGGCGAAATCATCATGGTCGTGCCAACGCCGGGTGGTGAAGTCAGTGACATGGTCTTGGCAGCAGCGGCGATAGTCGGCGTCGATCGCGTATTTGCTGTCGGTGGCGCGCAAGCAATCGCGGCCTTGGCCTATGGCACGGAAACGGTGCCGCGTGTCGATAAAATCGTCGGTCCTGGCAATATCTATGTTGCGACGGCCAAAGGCATGGTCTTCGGTGCGGTCGGTATCGATATGATCGCTGGGCCTTCTGAAATTCTGGTGGTGTGTGATGGCCGTACCGATCCGGACTGGATTGCGATGGATCTGTTCTCACAGGCTGAGCATGATGAAGATGCTCAGTCGATTCTGGTGAGTACTGATGCCGTATTTCTCGACAAGGTGCAGGCGAGTATTGATCGCTTGTTGCCGGAGATGGAGCGTGAAGGCATTATTCGTCAGTCGCTGGGGCGTCGTGGCGTCATGATTCAGGTGTCTGATATTGATGAGGTGGCGAAGGTCGTGAATCACGTTGCGCCTGAGCATCTTGAATTGTCGGTGGATGACCCGGAAGAATTGTTGGAAAACATTCGCCACGCGGGCGCGATCTTTATGGGGCGTTACACTGCCGAAGCGGTTGGTGATTATTGTGCCGGCCCCAATCATGTGTTGCCGACTTCACGCACCGCACGCTTCTCATCACCGCTCGGTGTGTATGATTTCCAGAAACGTTCCAGTCTGATTCAGTGTTCGGCGGCGGGCGCCTCTTTCCTGGGTAAGTCAGCCTCGGTGCTGGCGCGCGGTGAAGGACTGACCGCGCACGCGAGATCGGCTGAGTACCGCATTAAGAATTAATTATTTACCACAGAGGCACAGAGGACGCAGAGGGTGTGTTAATAAGAACTTTCAGCAGGCTATCAACTCCAAATGTCTTAAAAACCCTGCGCTCTCCGCGCCTCTGTGGTTAATGTTTATTATTTTATGACGCTAACTAAAAAATTAATCGAACAATGGGTGCGGCCCGAGATTCGCGCCCTGCATGCCTATCATGTGCCCGATGCGCGCGACATGATCAAATTGGATGCGATGGAGAATCCATACACCTGGCCCGCCTATTTGCGCGGTGATTGGATTGAGTTGCTGCAGGATGTCAGTGTTAACCGTTATCCCGACCCCAGCGCTCGCGCCCTAAAAGATCGGTTGCGAGATGTTTATGCTATCGATGATCAATTTGAGATTTTGCTCGGCAACGGTTCGGATGAGCTCATTCAGCTGATCGCCATGGCCGTAGCAGCGCCGGGACGCAAGCTATTGGCGCCGGAGCCCGCCTTTGTCATGTATCGCATGATCGCCGGTTTTGTCGGCATGGAATACGTGGGTGTACCGCTGCGGGCAGAGAATTTCACGCTCGATATGCCGGCGATACTGGCGGCGATCAAGCAGCATCAGCCCGCCGTCGTGTTTCTGGCCTATCCCAATAATCCCACCGGCAATTTGTTCGGTGAGGATGAAATCATCCAGATTATCGAGGCCAGCCCCGGTCTGGTAGTGGTGGACGAAGCCTATACACCCTTCGCCCAGGCGAGTTTCCTGCCGCACCTGGCCAAGTATGAAAATCTGTTAGTGATGCGCACCTTGTCCAAGTTGGGGCTGGCGGGATTGCGGCTCGGCTTTTTGGTGGGGGCGCGTGGTTGGCTGGAACAATTCGACAAACTGCGTCTGCCCTATAACATTAATACCTTGACCCAGGTCAGCGCCGAATTCGCCCTGACCTATGCCGATGTCTTCGACGGCCAGACGGCGCAGATTCGCGAGGATCGCGAACGGCTGGCACAGGCTTTGGCGCAGTTGCCGGGGCTGGAGGTTTTCCCCAGTGCCGCCAATTTCATCCTGTTTCGGGCGCCTGCGGGGCGCGGCCGGGAATTGTTCGCGGCGCTTAAGGCAACAGGAATTCTGATCAAGAACCTGGATGGCGGCAGCCCGTTATTGCGTGATTGCCTGCGGGTCACCGTGGGTAAGCCAGGGGAAAATCGGGCCTTTATTGCGGCCTTGGGGCGAGCGTTAGGGGCGTGATTCCCTTCAAACTGGGGCCCGAACAGAGTATCCTATACAAACCAAATACTTATTTATCGGGCGATGGAGCCGGCAATGGCGGAACGTAAGGCCGCAGTAAAACGCAATACCCTGGAAACGCAGATTGAGGTCACGCTTAATCTTGATGGCAGCGGTCAATCCCGCTTTGAAACCGGTGTTGCCTTTCTTGATCACATGTTGGATCAGGTCGCGCGTCATGGCTTGATTGATCTGACTGTCATCGCCAAGGGTGATTTGCACATCGACGCCCATCATACCGTGGAAGATATCGGCATCACGATCGGCCAGGCGTTGGCGCAAGCCGTCGGCGATAAAAAAGGCATACGCCGCTACGGCCATGCCTATGTGCCGCTGGATGAGGCCCTGGCGCGGGTGGTGCTGGATTTTTCCGGCCGTCCGGGGCTGGAATTTCACGCCGATTTTCCGCGGGCACGTATTGGTGATTTCGATGTCGATCTGTTTTATGAATTTTTCCAAGGGCTGGTGAATCACGCCCAGATTACGCTGCACATTGACGCTTTACGTGGCCGCAATGCACACCACATCGCCGAGACTATTTTTAAGGCGCTGGGCCGCGCGTTGCGCATGGCTGTGGAGCACGATCCGCGCATGCAAGGCGTCGTGCCGTCAACCAAAGGGACACTTTAAGCCCACGCCACTCTGGACCGATAATAGTTTTACTTTCTTATGACCCTGATGACCGTCGCTGTGATCGATTACGGAATGGGCAATCTCCATTCCGTGGCCAAGGCCCTGGAAAAGGTGGCGGCTGGCGGCACGCAAGTGCTGGTAAGTTCCGATCCGAAGCAAATTCTGGCCGCCGACCGTGTGGTGTTGCCGGGTGTGGGTGCGATCCGCGACTGCATGCATGAACTGGCGCGTCTCGGTCTTGATCATGTAGTGTGTGAAGTGGCGGCAAGCGGCAAACCGTTGTTGGGCGTCTGCGTCGGCATGCAGGCATTGATGGAATTCAGCGAGGAAAATGGTGGCACACCGTGTCTGGGCGTGTTGCCGGGCCAGGTGACCTTTATCGGCAATGATTTGCACGATGCGCGCGGCGAACGACTGAAAGTGCCGCACATGGGCTGGAATCAAGTGCACCAATCGATTCAGCATCCGTTGTGGGATGGGATCGCCCAGGATAGCCGTTTCTATTTTGTGCACAGTTATTGTGTGCGTGCCGAAGGTACGCCGGTGGCAGCGGCGACCACCGATTATGGTATCCGTCTGGCGGCGGCAGTGGCGCATAAAAACGTGTTTGCCACGCAGTTCCATCCGGAAAAGAGCGCGCGTGATGGTTTGCAGCTATATTCCAATTTTTTGCGTTGGAATGGAGTTTTTTAGAAATGTTTACCACAGAGGCACAGACGAGTGCATGGATGCACGAGGTATGGCAAAGCATGGAGCAATTGCCGAGTACACAGAGTCATAGCGAAGGTATTGATCGACAAGACAGGCTGCATGTCTGGAATAAGTGGTTGAATTTTTTACTTTTGAATCCTCTGTGCTCTCGGTGCCTCTGTGGTGGATGGTTTTGAATTTATTTTGAAAGATAACAAGAGACCTTAGTCATGTTACTGATCCCCGCGATTGATCTCAAAGGTGGTAAGTGTGTCCGCTTGCGGCAGGGACGGATGGAAGATAACACTGTCTTCTCCGATGATCCTGTCGCCGTGGCGGCACGTTGGGTTGAGGCGGGTGCCCGGCGTTTGCATATCGTCGACCTTGATGGCGCATTTGCCGGCAAGCCGATGAATGCCGGTGTCGTTCGCGATATCGCCAAGGCCTTTCCCGAGCTGCCGATCCAGATCGGCGGCGGCATCCGCGATGAAGAGACAATCGACACCTATCTTGAGGCAGGGGTCCGCTATGTGATCATCGGCACCGCTGCTGTGAACGTCCCGCATTTTGTTGGCGATGTGTGCGCGGAATTTCCCGGCCACATCATCGTCGGCCTGGATGCCAAAGACGGTAAGGTCGCGATCGATGGCTGGTCGAAATTGTCGCATCATGATGTGGTCGATCTGGCGCAACACTTCGAGCGTGACGGCGTTGAGGCGATTGTCTACACCGACATCAGCCGCGACGGCATGATGCAGGGCGTTAATGTTGAAGCGACGCGACGCCTGGCGCAGGCGATTACCATTCCCGTGATTGCCTCCGGCGGTGTGACCAATCTTGATGATATTCGCGCGCTGAAGGCGATCGAAGGCGACGGTATCATGGGTGCCATTCTCGGTCGCGCCTTGTATGAAGGCACGATCGATCTCGCTGAAGCACAAAAAGTGGCAAATAGAGACTAAGATGGGTTTAGCCAAGCGCATTATTCCCTGTCTTGATGTCGATCGCGGTCGCGTCGTCAAGGGCGTGCAGTTTGTCGGCATCCGCGACGCGGGCGATCCCGTTGAGATCGCTAAGCGTTATAACGAGGAAGGCGCCGATGAATTGGTGTTTCTCGATATCACCGCCTCGCACGAAGAGCGTGAGACCATGGTCCATGTCGTCGAAGAAGTCGCGAGCCAGGTGTTTATTCCACTCACCGTCGGCGGCGGGATTCGCAGCCGCGCCGATATCCGCCGCATGTTGAATGCCGGTGCCGACAAGGTGGGCATCAATACCGCTGCAGTCACCAACCCGGAATTCGTGCGTGAAGCCGCCGAATCTTTTGGCTCACAATGTATTGTCGTCGCCATTGATGCCAAGTGCGTGAGCAAACCGGGCGAACCGCAACGCTGGGAGATATTTACCCATGGTGGCCGCAAGGCGACGGGACTGGATGCCATCGAATGGGCGCGGCGCATGGTCAGTTATGGTGCCGGTGAGATACTGCTCACCAGCATGGATCGTGACGGTACCCGCGATGGTTTTGATCTGGCCCTGACGCGGGCCGTGAGCGAAGCGGTTGATGTGCCGGTCATTGCCTCGGGTGGCGTCGGAACCCTGGATCATTTGGTCGACGGCGTGGTCAAAGGTAAGGCCGATGCCGTGTTGGCGGCCAGTATTTTTCACTTCGGGCAGCACAGTGTCGGCGAGGCTAAGCGCTATATGGCCGAGCGTGGTGTCGAAGTGAGGCTCTAGGCTTATGTCAGAAAAGTGGTTGGATGAAATCAGTTGGACCAGCGACGGCCTGGTGCCGGTGATCGCCCAGGAGACCGGCAGCGGCAAGGTCTTGATGGTTGCCTGGATGAATCGCGAGGCGCTGGCGCTCACCGTCAGTACAGGCCGTGCTGTATACTGGTCGCGTTCGCGGGGCAAGTTGTGGCCCAAAGGCGAGGAATCCGGCCATGTGCAGCGGGTGCTGGGGATTTACCTGGATTGCGACGCAGATGTGATTTTGCTGGAGATCGAGCAGGTCGGCGGGATCGCCTGCCATACCGGTCGCCAAAGTTGTTTCTTCAAGCGGCTGGAAAACGGCAATTGGCGTGAAGTGGCGCCGGTGCTCAAAGATCCGGCGCAGATTTATCCACGAGGTGGCGCGTGACGGCAGACGTACTCAGCCAATTGGCGCAGGTGCTGGAACAGCGCAAACAGGCCGCAGCGGATTCCTCTTATGTCGCCGGTCTGTATGCCAAAGGTTTGGATGCCATTCTTAAAAAGATTGGCGAGGAAGCGACTGAAACGGTAATCGCCGCCAAGTCAGGCGATCGTGGCCAGATTGTGTATGAAGTCGCCGATTTATGGTTTCACACCCTGGTATTGTTGGCGCAACAAGGCCTGCATCCGGATGAGGTATTGAAAGAGCTGGAGCGGCGTTTTGGTCTTTCCGGTATTGATGAAAAGGCGTCACGTACGCCGAAATAAGCGTTTTTACTGAAGTCGAAAACAGGAATTTTGTCCCTCATTTCTTCCTGAGGGCATAGGTATCTACACTTGTGGGAAAGCGTGGCACAACTCGGCGTTATGCCCACCACCCCACCCCTCCTTGGATAAGGGTGAGGAGGGATAGAAAAAGGTCCAGTGGACCTTTTTCCCGACGAACGGGTGCACGCGCACCCCGGGCGAGATGTGGACGCGAAGCGGACGGGGTGGTTGAAGACGGCGACAGAATACATGTAGTTCTTTCTCGTCGTGACTTGTGTAGATACCTATGCCCTGAGGGAGAAGGGGTATCAGGTGGAGCGAATGGCAGTTCGTTCCGAACAGAATTTAATCCAGCCGCGATGGCGATGGATCAGCAGTGGAGAATGAACGATGGGCTTTAGTCTCTGGCATTTATTGATAGTGTTGTTGATTGTGTTGCTGTTGTTCGGCACCAAACGCCTACGCACGATTGGTAGCGATCTTGGTGGCGCCGTCAAAGGTTTTCGTGATTCCATGAGTAATGGTAAAGAAGGCGATAAAGACAAAGAAAATGAGGGTCGCCAAGTCATGGAGCGCAAGGACGAAGGCCGTGTGATCGACGCCAAGTCCGAGGTGAAGGACAAAGACCGCGCCTGATGATCCCCAGCCATGTTTGACGTCGGCTTCTGGGAAATATTGGTCATCGCCGTTGTCGCCTTGCTGGTGGTGGGGCCGGATGAATTCCCGACCCTCGTGCGCAAGGCCTCGCAGGCGCTATCCAAGGCGCGCCAGTTCGCCAGTGCGGTGAAAACCGAGTTTCAACGCGAAGTTGAAAAGGCGGAGGAAATCAAGCGCAAGATCGAGCAGGAAACGCGCATCGCCGAACTGCACAAAATGCTGGATCCTCGGCAAATGGAGCTGCCGGTGGATAACGATCCGCGTCGTGCTGCGCCATCAACGCCTTCGGATGCCGATACGTCGGCGCAAGCCTCAATTGCGGATCAGACGCAATCTCCTGTAGTGACGTCATCCGATCACAAGCATGAACCCACCCAAAAATCCTAAACCCTATCCCCCCCAGCAACCGCTGATTGCGCATCTGATCGAATTGCGTAATCGCCTGTTGCGCAGCGTAGTGGCAGTGGTAGTTGTGTTTCTCTGTCTGGCGCCGTTTGCCCGGGATATCTACGCGCTGCTGGCACAACCAATGCTGGATAAAATGCCCGCAGGGGCGACCATGATCGCCACCGAAGTGGCATCCCCATTTATTGCGCCATTCAAGTTAACCTTTCTGGTGGCAATTGCATTCAGCCTGCCGTATTTGATTTATCAAGCCTGGTCTTTCATCGCGCCGGGTTTGTATCGCCGTGAACGGCGCATCATTTTTCCATTAATGGTGTCCGGCACGGCCTTGTTTTTTACCGGCATGGCGTTTGCTTATTATCTGGTATTCCCGACGGTGTTCAGTTTTATGGTCGCTACCGCGCCGCAGGGCGTAGCGGTGATGACCGATATTTCGAAATACCTGGATTTCGTCCTCGCCATGTTCCTGGCGTTTGGCTTGGCGTTTGAAGTGCCGGTAATAACAGTGGCAGCGGTGTATGCAGGCTTCGTGACCCCGGAGAAGCTGGCCGCCTCACGGCGTTACGTGATTGTCGGCTGTTTTGTTGTCGGCGCCATCTTCACGCCGCCGGATGTGCTGTCCCAATTCATGCTGGCGGTGCCGATGTGGGTGCTATTCGAGATCGGACTGCTAGTGTCGCGTTTTGTGGTGCGCAGTAAAGAAGGTTCTGCGGCGGAAGAAGAGAAAATATAGCGCGGTTGCCCCATTCATTCCTTCTCGCTCTGGGAGCCAGGTAGCGTGGGCAACGCAAAAAACCGGTTGTCCAATCTGTGGTTCTCAAGCTAAATGTAGGGTGGGTTAGCGTTTTTTTGCGTAACCCACCAAGCATTGCGAAGCAACACCATCTGTTTTTTTAAGTAAGTGCCTGCGAGTCTGTCAATTTATCTTTATTGCGCACTGAATCTATTTCACTCCCATGCGATCACTGCCCGAGAGCAACATATAATCCAGCTCGTCGGCATTAAAATCCCGGAATTTGTAACCAATGATACGACGGCCCGGTGCCTTAGGGGTGTAATTCCAGTTGGCATTAGAAACGAGGTTAATTTTTTTGTAGGTGGGTTACGACGCTTTGCGTCTAACCCGACCTGCAAAATTCTTCTTTAATAATGCCCAGCGGGAATCAAAAGGTGTTCTGAATTAATGGACGTGGAATTAGCGGGGGCGTAATTCCAGCCCCCGTTTTTCATTCAGTTTGATTATTGCCGCGTCATCGGCGTCGGCCGTTCACCCACCGTAACATCCACATTTTGAATTTTGCCTTCGCGCAGGAATTTAATTGTCAGCTTGCTGCGCGGCGGGTTGCTGGCAATGGCGTTAATCAAGGCGCGGCTGTCGGCAATCTTGGTGTTCGCCACTTCCACAACAATATCGCCTGGGCGCAAGCCTGCCTTTTCCGCCGGGCCGTTTGCCTGAACACCGGCGATGATCGCGCCGGCGGTCTCCTTGAGGCCAAAAGATTCAGCCAGCGCCGGCGTCAGGTCTTGCGCCTCGACACCCAGCCAGCCGCGCAAGGCATGGCCAAACTCGATGATCTGTTTCATGACGTCTTTGGCGATGCTCATCGGAATCGCAAAGCCGATGCCTTGCGAGCCGCCGCTTTGGGAAAAGATTGCGCTGTTGATGCCGATCAATTGGCCGGCAGTGTTGATCAAGGCGCCGCCGGAATTGCCGGGATTAATGGCGGCGTCGGTCTGAATAAAGTTTTCAAAGGTACTGAGGCCAAGATGCGTGCGGCCAGTGGCGCTGACGATGCCGCTGGTGACCGTCTGGCCGACGCCGAAGGGATTGCCGATGGCCAGCACCACATCACCGACGCGCAACGAATCAGACTGTCCAATAACAATTTCAGGTAATTGCTGAGCTTCAATCTTCAGTACCGCCAGATCGCTTTCGGGGTCGGTGCCTACGACCTTGGCGGCAGCGGTGCGGCCATCGTGCAGTGCAACTTCGATTTCGTCCGCACCTTCGACGACATGGTTGTTGGTCAGGATATGCCCTTGCTTGGAAATGATCACGCCGGAGCCAAGACTGTTTTGAACTTGTTGTTGTGGTTCAGGCAGGCGGTCACCGAAAAAACGCTGGAAAAAAGGATCGTTAAAAGGGAGCTGGCGCTGGGCGACAACCTTGCGGCTATAGATGTTCACGACAGCGGGCGCGGCCTTCTCCACCGCCGGGGCGTAAGAGATCAGGCCAGGTAGCGAGGCGGCATTAACCCGTTCCGGCGAGGCGGCTTCAAGGAATTCAACCGTCGGCCGGCTAAAGGTCTCGGGCCGGAACAAAAGCAGGAGTACGAACGAAAATGCGAGTCCCGCTGTCGCTGCTTCGACGATGAATGTGATTACCTTGCGCATCTGCATGGTTGCTGTACCCTAATTCAAGTTGGACAAATTTTAACGTAACTGGAGGCGGACTGCATGATCTCCTTGAAAGAATTGGTGACTTATTGTGATTCGCTGCTGACGGTGGAGCGCTATCGCGATTATTGTCCGAATGGATTGCAGGTCGAAGGGCGTCCCGAGGTACGGCGGATCGTGACCGGTGTCAGCGCCAGTCAGGCTCTGATCGATGCGGCGGTGACGGATGCGGCGGATCTGCTGTTGGTACATCACGGCTTTTTCTGGAAAGGCGAACCCGCGCCGGTCACCGGCATCAAACGCCGGCGTTTGGCGGCACTGCTGAAGCATGATGTCAGCCTGCTGGCCTATCACCTGCCGCTGGATGGGCATGAGCAATATGGTAACAACGCGCAGTTGGCGCACTTGTTTGGGTTTGAGGTTGAGGGACGTTTTGGTGGTGAGTCAGGCGATGGGGTCGGCATGTATGGGCGCTTGCCGCATGCCATGACGCCGGAGGCGCTGGGGCGGCAGATCGAATTGCGTCTGGGGCGTACGCCATTGCATCTGAGTGGCGGCCAACACGCGATGATTGAACGTGTCGCCTGGTGCAGTGGCGCGGCGCAAAGTTATATCGAGGCTGCGCAGGCGCTGGAGGTGCAGGCGTTTATCAGTGGCGAAGTTTCGGAATACACCACACACTGGGTGCGCGAGACCGGGGTTGAATATTTTGCAGCCGGTCATCATGCGACCGAACGTTATGGCGTCCATGCCTTGGGCGAGCATCTTGCCGAGCAGTTTCAGTTGCAGCATCATTTTATTGATATTGATAACCCTGTATAAAATACGGGGTTGGTGGTTTGGTGAGATAAACCGTTATGTCTCGTATAAAAACGAGTTTTTCCGGCCGAATGCCAGAGAGTTTTGGGCGACATAATTTGTGTTTCTAGTTGACTTGCAAAGTTGACTATTCAGCGTTGACATTTTCTGTAGTCCTGGTCTAGGATGCTTGAACGCTTGCTAGCGCCAGCTGCTGATATCCGGCCAATAGTTAGGGATAAAGGTCGATTCAGCGCAATTGGGGGAAAACAGTTCAAAACTGTAGATTTAAGAGGTGCTGGCAAGTAGGTATGCGATACCGGACGAGGGAACGGCGCATGCGCAATCAAGTGGTGTTTGCGGCCGCTTTCAATTTCCTCTCTGGTTGACATGATGATTGGGCTAACCATTCTTTGATGAATGATGGTTTGTTGCGACCGGTGTTCGTGCGTGCGCGAAATTGGCCGGACGAGTGTTTTTTATTCAAAAAGACCTTTTGGATCTGGTAACTGATCGAGGATCAAGATGTTGGTGAGTAACTATTCTGACTCTAAGCGGCCCGTCGCTGGGCGTGGACGCCAGTTTGGCCAACGGATGCGTGCGCTTATGATGGCATGTCTCGGGGCTGGGGCGCTGTTTACGATGGCGATGGATGTGCAAGCGGAAGTGCCTAATGCCGTGCCGCCTGTCGGCGAGCATAAGGGCGATAAGGTGCCGCAGCCAATTGAATTCCCGCATGACATCCACGCGGATAAAAACGGCATCAATTGCATGTACTGTCATACTTATGCGCGTCGCAGTAAGGTTGCGGGTATTCCCCCGACCAGTAAGTGCATGGGTTGCCACACGGTGATTGCCACGGACAAGCCGCGGATCAAGCAGTTGACCGAGTACTGGGAAAAGCACGAACCGCCGCAGTGGAACAAGGTTCATGACGTCCCGGACTTTGTGCATTTCACGCATGAAAAGCATCTGCGCCGTTTTATTTTCGATAATGAAGGCATGGATGTATCGCGTGCGTCAGAGGTTTGCGCCTTCTGTCACGGCGATATCAAAAAAATGACTGTGGCCAACAAGGTCAAGCCGCTGAACATGGGTTTCTGTGTGCGTTGTCATGAGAAAAATGGCGGGCCTTCCGACTGTTGGAAGTGTCATAAGTAATCGGGGCGGCGAGCTGGTTGGCTGCCGGGGATTAACCAAAAATTCGGATGACGAGTCATGAGTGGTAACGAAATAAACCGCAGAGACTTTCTAAAATTCATGGGGATTGGGGGCGCAAGTGCGGCGGCCCTCAGTGGTTGCGATATGCCAACCACGGTGACGCTGGAAGAAGGCAAGGAAAAGGTTGCTGCCTATCTGGTGCCTGAAGAATATGTAATCCCAGGGGTGGGTGTGTGGTTCGCCTCGACCTGTCAGCAATGTGGTGCCGGATGCGGCGTGCATGGCCGTGTTCGTGAGGGCCGGTTGCTTAAGGTGGAAGGCAATCCCGATTCCGCGATCAACTGGGGTGGTTTGTGTCAGATGGGGCAGGCGGGATTGCAGGGGCATTACAACCCTGATCGCTTGAGCAAGCCGTTGGTGCGCAAAAACGGCAGCCTTGTTGAAGTCTCATGGAATGAAGCCTGGGCGTTGGTGGAAGAAAAGACCAGTGCCGTGAAGGGTGATCGTGCCGCCTGGTTGACGGGTTCTGTCAGTGGCCATCAAGCTGCGTTGCTCTCCAAATTGCAGGATAGCGTCGGTTCCAAAAATCATTTCGTGTATGAAGTCATCAATAATCGCGTTGCCGAAGCGGTAAACGAGGCGATGCTGGGTGAAGCCGTGCCACGTTATCGCTTCGATAAAGCCAAGGCGATTCTGTCTTTCGGCGCTGATTTCCTGGGCACCTGGGTATCGCCAGTTCATTTCACTTATGAATATGCCGGGTTCCGTAGTGGTGATCGTGGGGTGTTGATCACGGTTGAGCCGAAGATGACATTGACCGGTGCGAATTCAGATTTGTGGGTAGCCATTCGCCCGGGAACGGAAGGCGTGTTGGCGCTGGGAATTGCCAATGTGCTGCTGACCAAGCATCAAGTCGATGGTTCGCGGCTGCCGGCGGCGGCGCGTGACGCCATCGCACAATATACGCCAGATAAAGTCACCGAAATCACGGGCGTTGCCGGTGATACTGTGGTCAAGATTGCCACTTATCTCAAACAACGCAGCCCGAGTCTGGTGTTGTCGGGTGCCTCAGCCCATGATCATGCCAATGGTTATCAGAGCGCGGCTGCCATCATGATGCTCAATGTTTTGCTGGGCAACGTGGGGCAAACCATTGAATCCTCCGGCGGTTTCCCGGTGAAGGAATTGACGGCCAAACGCGGCAGTAGCAAGGCGCTGGCTGATTTTGCTGCACTGGCGGATCAGGGGGCATTGGATGTTGCCTTTATTTATGGGGCTAACCCGGTCTTTACTGCGCCCGCGCACATGAAGTTCGCAGACAAGCTGGCCAAGGTTCATTTTAAAGTTGCATTGACCCTGTTTGCCGATGAAACAACGGCAATGGCGGATGTGGTATTGCCATTGGCATCGCCCTATGAATCTTGGGGAACAATGGTTGCGGCGTATCAACCGCAGGAAATGACGTTGGGCATGCAACAGCCCTTGATGCAGCCGTTGTATGCCGAAACTCGTAGTTTTGGCGATGTGCTGTTGGCGCTGCTGAAAAAACGCAATGCCGCTGACTATCAGCGTTATGACGATTATTACGCCTATTTGCGCAACGCCATGACTCAATTGCCGGCGGGGTTGAGGCAGGGCAAGAGTGATGCCGAGTTCTGGGACACTACCGTGCAGAAGGGATTGCTCAAAGTATCGACGACAGCGCCTGCGCTCAAGGCTAATGTTCCGGATCTGACGCAAAAAACAGCCGCTGCCGCCAGCGATTTCCCTTTCCATCTCGTGCCCTCGGCGCGTCTTGGGTTGTGGGATGGCCGTCACGCCAACCTGCCCTGGTTGCAGGAAGCGCCGGATCAGGTCAGCAAGGTGTATTGGGATTCCTGGGCTGAGTTGCATCCGAAGACTGCGGCACAGCTGGGGGTCAAGGAAGGTGACTTTATCCGCATCGAATCTGATCAAGGCGCCATCGAGGCTCAGGTCTATGTCTTCAAGGGGGTGCACCCCGAAGTCGTTGCCGTTCCCATGGGGCAAGGTCACGAAAATTATGGGCGTTATGCCAGCAAGCGGGGCGTCAATCCGTTGAAGATTGTGAGTGCGGTGACGGATGAAAAAACCGGCGAAATTGCGACCCATGCCACGCGTGTCAAAATCACCAAGACCGGTAAATCTTCTCAATTGCCGCGCTTAGGCGGTAGCGATCGTCAGGCGGGTCGTCGTTTGGTCGGCACCGTAACCGCAGACGTGTTCAGAAAGACCGAAGGAGGCAGTAATGTCGCTTAAGAATCTTCTCGGAGACTGGTCCAAGTATCGCAAGGGCCACGAAGAAGGCGGTTTCCATAAATACGAGCACATGTGGGGGCTGGCGATTGACCTCAACAAGTGCATCGGTTGTAACGCGTGTTCCGTAGCCTGCTATGCCGAGAATAATCTGGCGGTTGTCGGCAAGGACAAGATGCTGTCAAATCAGGGAATGCACTGGTTGCGTATCGAGCGTTACTGGGACGAGCCGCAACTCGGTGGCGATGACCGCGATTTTCAGGAGCGCGGCGCCAGTTTCCTGCCGATGATGTGTCAGCAGTGTAATGCAGCGACATGTGAGCCGGTATGTCCGGTGGCCGCGACGTACCATACGCCAGACGGATTGAATGCGCAGGTTTATAACCGCTGTATCGGTTCGCGTTATTGCTCCAATAACTGCCCTTATCGTCTGCGTTATTTTAATTTTTATTCCTATTACGAATCTTCCTGGCCCGCTCCGCTGCATATGCAGCTGAATCCCGATTTATCGGTGCGCGATAAAGGCGTAATGGAAAAGTGCACCTTCTGTGTGCAGCGTATTCGTACCGCCAAAGATACGGCGCGGGCTGAGAACCGCAAAGTCATAGATGGCGAATTCAATACCGCCTGCGCTCAAAGTTGTCCGACCAAGGCAATCACCTTCGGTGACATGCTGAATCCTGACTCAGCGGTCAGTAAAAAGTGGAAAGCTCAGCAGGTGGAATTGGGTAAGGCCGAACAACACAAAGCCAATCGCGATTTGCGTGGTTATCGTGTTCTGGAAGGTCTCAATACCGATCCCAAGGTTCTGTATCTGGAACGGGTGCGGGAAGTCTGATCTCGAATTTTTTCGGGCATACAAAACAACAACTGGTGTGACCTATGCAGACAAAAGATATTAACGAGAATATTGAGTGGGCAAAGATTAACGCGGATGTGCTGCGAAGCATGGAAAATCCGCGCATTGGGTATTGGATAGCGGTTGCTACGTGCATAGCGATGGTAAGTTGCGCTGTGGTGGCCGAAATTTATCAATATCAAACGGGCATTGGTGTGGCTAATTTAAGTTGGCCGCAGATGTGGGGGCTTTATATTGCCACCTTCGTTTTCTGGATCGGCATGAGCCATTCCGGAACGTTATTGTCGGCGATTCTGCACATCGTGCATGCCGACTGGCGTAAACCGATTTACCGGTTCGCCGAGGCAATGACAACGTTCTCGTTGATGACGGCGGGTTTGTTCCCCATCATTCACTTGGGTCGCGTCTGGAATATGTACTGGGTATTGCCCTACGTCAGTGACCGTGGCATTTGGCCGAACTTCCGTTCGCCGCTGTCGTGGGATGCGTTCGCGATCACGACCTATCTGACCTCGTCGGCCTTGTTCCTGTTCATAGGGATGATTCCTGACTTGGCGATTTGTCGCGACAATGCCCGTGGCTGGCGCCAGAAACTTTATACCGTGCTGTCGCTGGGATGGCAGGGTGATGATCGTCAATGGCGCCACTTCCGTAAGATTTACCTGTTGATGGCGTGCTTCCTGATCCCGCTGGCAGTCTCCGTGCACTCGATCGTATCGGCTGACTTTTCAATGTCGATTATGCCGGGCTGGCATGTCACCACCTTCCCACCGTACTTCGTTGCGGGTGCTCTCTACTCGGGTTGTGCGGCGATCATCACGCTGTTTATCATCTTGCGCTACTTCTTCCGTTTCGAGGAATACATGACGATTCCGATTCTGGAGAAAATTTGTAAATTGACCTTCGCCATCGCCATGGTTTGGAGCTATCTGAATCTGGTTGAGTTTGCCGCTACTTGGTATGGTCATGATCAAGTCGCCAAAGAGCTGCTGTTGTGGAAGTTCAATGGCCCTTACGCGCCATTCTTCTGGACGATGTTGTTCTGCGGTTCAGTCATGCCGTTTGCCCTGGCCTTCGAGAAACTGCGCCGTCACTTGCCAACGATGTTTGTGGTTTCGCTGCTGCTCAATCTCGGCATGTGGCTGGAGCGCTGGATGATCGTGGGGCCAACGCTGTCACTTTCTTATGAACCCTTCGCTTGGGATATCAACTGGCCGAGCATGGTGCAATGGGCAATCGTCTTCGGCAGTTTTGGTTGGTTTGGTTTGTTGTTCCTGGTGTTTGTGAAGGTGTTCCCGTCAGTCTCGATGTATGAAGTGAAGGAAATGGTCTTCCATCGCCGTCGCGCACATCGTCCGGATTTCGCGGTCGAACTCCATCGCCGTGCGACCGATCCGCAACCCGGGCGGAGTCCGCAGCCTGGACAGAACCCGAGCACAGAAGGAGCGTAAACATGAGACGTTATCACATCATGGGATTGTTCAAGGATTTCGAGGAGGCATTTGCCGCCATCGCCGATATCCGTAATCACAAAATTCCGGGGGTTTCGGTTGACGATGTCACCTTGAAGTCTCCAATCGAGCATCCGGAGGTGGAAGAAGTGCTGGGGGATCGTGGTTCGCCGGTGCCTAAATTTACCTTGTTTGGTGCTTTGTTCGGCGCAACCTTTGGCTTTCTGTTTTTGAGTTCGGCGCAGGCCACTTTTCTGGTGCAGCCACAAGGTGGAAAGCCAGTGGTGCCATTGCCGTCAAACATTGTGTTGACCTATGAATTGCTGATTCTGTTTGGTGTGTTGTTCACGGTGGTGGGTTTCTTGATCAGTGCCCGGATGATGACCCGTCGCCATCCGCTTTACTCGGAAAAGGTCAGCCTTGATCAGATTGGTGTGATGCTGGAAGTGGATGAGAAAAATCTGAATCCGGTAAAAGAATTGTTCAAACAACATAAAGTGTTGGAAATTCGCGAAGAGGTGGCTTCATGAAAGTAAGGGCAATAATCGCTGCCACAATTTTGATGCCGTCCGTGGCCTTTGCCTGGCCGTGGTCGACGGACATGATGAATCAGCCATCGATCAAGCCTCAAGAGGGGTTGATGACGCCGTTTCCTGAGCGCTCGATACCCGTGCAAGGGATTCCAACCAAGGTTGCCAACCGCGATGAAGCAAAACCGCTAACCAATCCGATCCCGGTGAGCCCGGCGTCACTTAAAAAGGGGCGCGATTTGTTTCGGATTTATTGTGCGGCATGCCATGGTTTGACGGGTGCTGCTGATTCTCCAGTGAGCGGCAAGATAGGCGCCATACCGCTAAATGACAGTTATGTTCAGGAAACGCTGACCGAAGGTTGGGTGTGGGGTACGATTACCTTTGGTAGTTATGTGATGCCGGCTTATGGTGTGCCACGAGCAAATGCAACTTCGCGTGGGTCGAATGACCTGTCAGTGGAGGAGCGTTGGCACGTTGTGAATTACGTCAAGCACGGTTTGGTAAAAGAACAAGAGGATGCCACCCGCTCTGCGGCGGCATCCAAGTAATCCAACTCGTAGCGACTGAGGATTAGTATGGAAAACTTCAGCTTCTGGTCTGTAGTAATCACGGACTTTCTGTTCGTGCTCTATCTTGCGCTGGGCGGCGTCACTTTGTCGGCAGTGTTGCACTTGGTGAATGGCCAATGGCGGTTTCAGGTACGTAAACTGGCCTGCTCATTGGCGATTCTGTTCCCGATCGCCTTTGTGTTGTTGCTGATCATCCTGGCATCTGGAGAGGCTTCCTTCCCCTGGATTGCTCAATTACAGCATGGCGGTGAGAGTGGTGAGCATCATATGTCTGGCTGGCATAACCAAACCTTCTTGATTGCACGTCAAGTGATTGGTTTCCTGGTGGTGGCTGGCTTGTATTTGCTGTTTATCAAGCTACAGCATCAGAGTGAGGTCGATAGCTCCTACGCGGCACAGCGTCGTTTCCGCAACGTGGCATTGATGATTCCATTTTTCTATTTCACATACGGCACAATGGTGGCCTGGGACTTTGAAATGACACAAATGGCTGGATGGCACAGCGCGAGCTATGGCGCTTACCATTTCCAGAGCAATTTCCATATGTTCCTGGGATTTTTTACCATCTTCCTCTTTTTCCTGGCGCGGTCGCGTAATTTAACGAAACCATTTGAAGGTTATATCTTCAACTTCATGGCTCAGTTCATGTTGGCGATGACTATCCTCTGGACTTACCTGTATTTCACGCAGTACTTGATCATGTGGTATGGCCGCTTGCCAGATGAAACGACACGCTATTTCCATATGATGACCGAGGGGCTGGCGCCGTTGTGGTGGATCTTCCTGACATTGAAGTTCATCATTCCTTTCTGCACGCTGGCGATTACGCCTAATCGTCACAATCCAGCGGTGATTGTCATGGTCGCATTCAGTATCGTGATTGGCACCTGGATTGAGCGTTATACCTGGATCTCGGGTTCGGTAGATCCGCAATACTATCGCTTGCCAATGACCTCGATTATGGACATTGTGGTGACAGCGGCGGTTTTTGCGGCATGCTGGTTCGCGGTGCGTTACTCATTGATCCGCTATGGGTTGATCAAAACCAGCGCGTAAGCAGAACTCAGTAGTCGAATCAAAGAAAAGGCGGGGGGAGAACCCCGCCTTTTTGTTTGTGCGGCTAACGTCGTTAGAGGCGACTTCGTGAATCCGTATCTAGGTAACCCTCTGAATAAAATCACCCCTACAATCTTTCGCAGCAAACTGCGGGGAATTACACCCATAGAGATTAATAATATGCGGAAATCGAGAACACAGTGCTATGCGAGTCACTGTCAACCGAATAATGGAGTCCTGCTGAAACTTGATTAGTAAAGTAATAGGCGCCGCCAACCGTCAGTTTGCTGCTGGAGTTGTATTCAGTAACTGCTTGGACATTGGTTAGATTGATGACGTGAACGGATTTAATCCTTGTCAGCTCGGCGCTGGCGTTTAGTTCGAGATGCCTGGCAACTAAAGAACGAATGCCTAAATTTACACCATATCCATTTTTATTGGAGTTGATGGCTGGGCTGCCATTTACCTTGAGAGTTGTCTTGCCTCCTAAAATCGATGCGCCAAATACAAGATCGGTATCGTAGTAAATCGGGGTATGGTAACTCGCGCCGATGCTGGCGGCATTTTTGATATCAAGTTCCCACTTGTTATTTTTGTAGGTGGTATCGGCTGTGCCATTGCCATAATCGAGGTTAATCGCGACATTTTTGAAAGCATCATAAGACAGGGCCAGATAGGTGCCGCCGCCATTGAGGTTTTGAGTTGTCCCGGAAAGCGTGGTCGAGAACATCTCATAGCGGAGCGCGATTTCTGAATAACTGAGGGTAAGCGGTTTGGTTTTGGCTAATGCCTGATGTGAAATACACATGGGTGCGAGTATCGCAAGACCATAGATAAGTTGTTTCATAAGTTTCCCTTATTAGCGAGTTGGGATGAGCGAAACAGTGGTTCGTGCTAACGCCTATTCATAGCAGTAAATCATTACTGCCTCAAGATTGGCAATGGGGGAGGGGGCAGAAGATAAAGTTAAAAAGCAGATTAGCCGTCGCTCTTGACCGCAACGCCCGCTGCGTGGCGATTGAGCCAGCCGAGGATGCGCTTGACGAGCGCTGTGCTGGAACTGGAAAAGCTGTGATCGGTGCCAGCGATACGTACTTGGCGATAGACGACGTAGCCTTTGATCAGGGCGCTGGGGGTGGTGGCCATGCCTGCGTGCTTGAATGGATCAAGTTGTTTGTCGCGAGACGCCCTGGCACTGGATTGTTTGGCGGCCAGCGCGCGTAGTGGAGCGCTTTCGGTGACGGCAAGTAAATCGCGCTCAGCGAAAATATCGAGCATCGGCACACTGATTTTTTCGAGTAGAGCAATTGCCCGCCATTCCGGGGCAAGGTCATCGTATTGTCCGAGACTGACAGCGACAAAGCCGCGTATGGGGTGTTCAGGGGTGGTGGCGAGAAAGTGGGTGGCAGCCAACGCGCCGCTACCGTAACCGATCAAGGCGATGTTGCTGATTCCGTTGCTCTTGAAGTGTTCAATCGCGGCCAGGATGCGGCCCCGAGTCTGTTTTTGGTTACGACTGAGCGCAGGTATGTCATCGGCGGCCGGAAGCTCGATGGCCAGTGTCGCCCAGCCATGCTCAGGCAGGGTGCGGCGCAAAGGATGGATGACGCTAGGCCAGTCAGGGTGGGTGTTCGTGTCGGGAAGCAGGATTACACCGCCCTGGGGGCGGTTGCTTTGGTCGGCGGTATAGATAGCAAAGAATTTGCTGCCCTCGGCTTGCAACCAGATTCCCTCGCCGAGGTCAAGTGTTTTTTGCAGTGGGTGGGAAGGCTGGTTCGGGGCCGGGCTTGCAGGTACTGTGGTTTCGGCGGTTTCCCCCGGCGGGTGCCAGAGGCTCAAGGTTAGTCCCAAGATTATAATAAGTCTATATTTTTCTATTTTATAACAATAGGTTATAGCCATTTGTCGATCCCTGGGGGCGGTAGTTGCCGGGGCAGCGTGAAAAATCTACGCCAATCGGTTAAAGTTAGCGGCTATTTGCTGCAAGTGCTTTACCCGGTTTGATTTTTAGGGCAGCTCTAAAAATTCGCTAAAGCCGCGCTGGTGGCGTTGGCAAGCAGGCTCAAAATGCTCATTTACTGCGGTAAATTGCGCTTTCTCGCCCGCGTGTGCCTTGTCGTCATCGGTTTGACCGAATGTTTAGAGGTACCCTAAATTAAACAAAGTTAGATTTTACGAGGCTAAACCATGTCAGATTACAAAATCGCCCCTTCGATACTGTCGGCGGACTTTGCTCGCCTGGGCGAAGAAGTCAAAAATGTACTTGCTGCCGGCGCCGATATTGTCCATTTCGATGTCATGGACAACCATTATGTGCCCAATCTCACCATCGGTCCGCTGGTGTGTGAGGCATTGCGCAATCACGGCATCACCGCGCCGATCGATGTGCATTTGATGGTCAAGCCAGTGGATCGGATCATTCCTGATTTTGCCAAGGCCGGTGCTACCTATATTACCTTCCATCCCGAAGCTTCGGAGCATGTTGATCGTAGTTTGGGATTGATTCGCGAAAGCGGTTGTAAATCTGGCCTGGTATTCAATCCAGCAACGCCCCTGGATCATCTGAAATATGTGATGGACAAGGTCGACATGATTCTGTTGATGTCGGTTAACCCTGGTTTTGGCGGCCAGAAATTTATTCCCGCCACGCTGAACAAATTGCGCGAAGCGCGCAAGATGATCGACGAGAGCGGTTACAAGATTCGGCTTGAAATCGATGGCGGTGTGAAGACCGACAACATTCGTGAAATCGCCGCCGCGGGTGCTGACACCTTCGTTGCCGGGTCTGCGATTTTCAATGCGGGCAAAGACAGCGATCCTCATCGTTATAATACCGTGGTGGCCGGCATGCGCGCCGAGCTGGCGAAAGCCGGCAACTAAGCGCAGTGTTGAGTGGTATGGTGTTGCGTAAGCCGCAGTTGGTGGTGATTGATCTGGACGGCACGCTGGTCGACAGTGTGCCGGATCTTGCCTATTGCGCCGATGAAATGATGAAGGCGATTGGCCGTGCGCCGTGGGGCGAAGACAAGGTACGCACCTGGGTCGGTAATGGTGTCGAGCGCCTGGTGCGTCGTGCCTTGACCGATACCTTGTGGGGCGAGCCTGCCGACGCTGAATTTGCCAAGGCCTATCCTATCTATATGGAGTTGTATGCGGCGAATGTCAGCGCGCGCAGCCAGCTTTTTCCGGGTGTGATCGAAGGGCTGCAATATCTAAAGGCGGTGGGCTTGAAGCGAGCCTGCGTTACCAATAAGGCAGCAGCGTTTACCGAGCCGTTATTAAAAGATTTGGGGATATATTCTTATTTTGATGTTGTGGTGAGCGGTGATACCACGCCCAAGAAGAAGCCCGATCCGATGCCCTTGCTCTACGCGGCCGAGAAATTGGGTGTGACACCGCAGGAATGTCTGATGGTGGGAGATTCGCAGCACGATGTGCAGGCGGCGCGTGCGGCAGGTTTCCAGGTAGTGTGCGTGCCCTACGGCTATAATCACGGTGAAGATATTCGTGATGCCAAGCCGGATGCAGTGATTGACTCCCTGTTTGCATTGAAGAAATTATTTGAAAAAGCGGCGTAATCTAATGATGGTCAATATTACGAACCAGCAATCCTTGAGCAAGCCAGTCCACGAGCGATGGTCATGCTGTCGCGTGTGTGATTGATGCTTTCTTGTGGCTGACAGTTCAGTAAGGTGATGACCATGACTCGTGAACAATTCAATGCCCTCGCGGCCGAGGGTTACAATCGCATCCCGGTGATGCGTGAAGTGCTGGCGGATCTCGATACTCCGCTCAGCGCCTATCTTAAATTGGCCAATGGGCCCTATTCCTATCTCTTTGAATCCGTCGAGGGAGGCGAGAAGTGGGGCCGTTACTCGATTATCGGCCTGCCCTGTCGTACGGTATTACGGGTGCGTGGCCATGAGATGACGGTGCAGCACGAGGGGAAGACCATCGGCAGCACTTCGGCGCCAGATCCTTTGGCAGCGATTGAATCGTTTCGTGAGCAGTTCAAAATTCCACAGATTGAGGGCGCGCCGCGTTTTACCGGCGGCCTGGTCGGTTATTTCGGCTACGACACGGTACGTTATATCGAGCCGCGTCTGAATAAGGCCGAGCTGAATGATGAGTTGCAGGTGCCGGATATTTTGTTGCTGGTGTCCGATGAAGTGGTGGTTTTCGATAATCTGCGGGGCCGGCTTTCTGTTGTCGTGCATGTTGATCCGTCAGTACCCGGCGCTTATGATCAAGGGCAGCAGCGTGTTGATCAAATCGTAGCCCAGTTGCGGCGCGCATCAGCTGTGCCGCCACAGCCTGGTGGACGGTCGCGGCGTGAGGTACGGGAGTCGGATTTTGTTTCGCGCTTCAAGCAGGAAGAGTTCGAGCAAGCCGTTAATCGCATCAAGCACTACATCCTTGAAGGCGACACGATGCAGGTAGTGTTGTCGCAGCGCATGTCGATTCCACTGAATGCAGCAGCGTTGGACGTTTATCGCGCCTTGCGCGGATTGAATCCGTCACCGTATATGTTTTATCTCAATCTGGATGATTTTCATGTCGTCGGCTCCTCGCCGGAGATATTGGCGCGGATGGAAGATGGGCAAGTCACCGTCAGGCCGATTGCCGGTACACGGCCGCGTGGTGCAAATGATGTCGAAGATAAAGCGCTGGAGAGGGAGTTGCTCGCCGATCCCAAAGAACGTGCCGAACATTTGATGTTGATCGACCTGGGCCGCAATGATGTGGGTCGGGTCGCGGAAACAGGGACGGTGAAAGTCACCGAGCAAATGGTAGTCGAGCGCTATTCGCATGTGATGCACATTGTTTCCAATGTCACTGGGCACATCAAACCGGGAATCCAGGCGGTTGATGTCTTGCGCGCGACATTTCCGGCGGGAACGCTATCGGGCGCGCCGAAGATTCGCGCCATGGAAATTATCGATGAGCTGGAGCCGGTCAAGCGCGGCATCTATGGCGGCGCCGTGGGTTACATCGGTTGGAACGGCAATATGGATACGGCAATTGCGATTCGCACGGCAGTCATTAAGGACGGTAAGCTGCATATCCAGGCGGGTGCCGGCGTGGTTGCCGATTCCGTTCCCGCAAAAGAATGGGAAGAAACCATGAATAAGGGGCGGGCGATTTTTCGTGCCGTAGCCATGGCGGAGGCGGGGCTTGATCGAATTTAAAAATCCAACGCGGAGACACGGAGGCGCGGAGTTCGCGGAGGATTTCCAGAAAATGGATGAGAATGACATTGCCACACAGCTTATCGGTGCGGCAGTCGAAGTTCATCGAGTTCTGGGCCCCGGTTTGCTGGAATCGGTATATCAGCGTTGTTTGGCGCGAGAGCTTGAGCTACGCAATATTTCTTAACTCAACAGAATCTCCAATACAGGCGTCATATAAAGGATTAGAATTTGATATGGCATATCGCATGGATATGCTGGTTTCTGATAAGGTTGTCGTTGAGTTGAAAGTGGTGGAAAAGCTGTTGGCCGTACACGAAGCACAATTGCTATCTTATTTGCGGCTTTCAGGTAAGAGGCTGGGTTTGTTGATTAATTTTCACGTGCCGGTACTAAAGGCGGGAATAAAACGGGTCGCGAATAATCTTTGATTTTCTCCGCGCCTCTGCGTCTCCGCGTTGGATTTTACTTATGTTATTGATGATTGATAATTACGATTCCTTTACCTATAACCTGGTGCAATATTTCGGCGAGCTGGGCGCAGACGTGCGCGTCTATCGTAATGACGAGATCACGCTGGAGCAGATCGAGCAGCTTGCGCCGCGGCACATTGTGATTTCACCCGGGCCATGTACGCCGCATGAGGCCGGCGTTTCAGTCGCCACGATTGAGCGCTTTGCCGGCAAGATTCCGATTCTGGGCGTTTGCCTTGGGCATCAGAGTATCGGCCAGGCCTTTGGCGGCAAGATTGTCCACGCCCGCGAAGTGATGCATGGCAAGACGTCGCAGATTTATCATCAGGATAAAGGTGTGTTCAAGGGGCTGGCGAATCCACTGGAAGCAACCCGTTATCACTCCTTGGTGATCGAGCGTGCGAGTTTGCCCGATTGTTTGGAGATGACTGCCTGGACGCAGTCGCCGGACGGTCAAGTCGACGAGATCATGGGCGTGCGGCATCGTGAATTGGCAGTGGAGGGTGTGCAGTTCCATCCTGAGTCGATTTTGACGCAGCATGGGCATGAGATGTTAAAGAACTTTTTGAGAACATAAGATCTAACGCGGAGGCGCAAAGGTCGCAGAGGAGATAAAAGCGATATCGGGTTGGTTGGGCGGTTGCACAAAGAAAGCGGTTAGCTATCGAGTTATGATTGCAGGACATTATATGAATGAATTCTCCGCGCCCTCTGCGTCTCCGCGCCTCTGCGTTGAGATTTTTTCTATCGTAAGGATTATTGAATAATGGACATGCCAGCTGCAATCCGAGCCGTGACAGAACGCCGCAATCTGACGGCAGCAGAAATGACTGACATCATGCGTCTGATCATGACCGGCGCGGCAACGCCCGCCCAGATCGGTGGTTTTCTGATCGGTTTGCGGATGAAGGGCGAAACCGTCGACGAGATTGCTGCTGCGGCCGGTGTGATGCGTGAGCTGGCGGCGAAAGTACCGGTAAAAGCAGATCATCTGGTCGATACTTGTGGCACGGGTGGTGATGGGGCCGCGACATTCAATATCTCCACTGCCAGTGCCTTTGTTGCCGCCGCCGCCGGGGCGCGTGTGGCCAAGCATGGTAATCGTTCAGTCTCAAGCAAGTCAGGCAGTGCTGATGTGCTTGAGGCGGCGGGTGTCAATCTCAATCTGACGCCGCAACAAGTGGCGCAGTGCATTGAACAGGTCGGTGTTGGTTTCATGTTTGCGCCGCAGCATCACAGTGCGATGAAGCACGCGATCGGCCCGCGGCGCGAGATGGGTGTGCGCACCGTGTTCAATGTCTTGGGGCCGCTCACCAATCCCGCCGGCGCGCCGAATCAGGTGTTGGGTGTGTTTGGCGCCCAGTGGCTGGAGCCTCTGGCGCACGTTTTGGCCAAGCTCGGCAGCCGTCATGTAATGGTGGTGCATGCAGAAGACGGCATGGATGAGATCAGTGTTTGTGCGCCGACCAAAATTGCTGAACTAAAAAATGGTTCTGTGCAAACTTATACCATTACCCCGGAGCAATTTGGCATTCAGCGTGCCGAAGCAAAGGCGCTGGCGGTTGCCAGTGCCGAAGAAAGTTTAGCGGTGATCAAGCGCGTGTTTGCTAACGAAACAGGTCCGGCGCGTGATATCGTTGCGCTTAATGCCGGGGCTGCAATTTATGTGGCAGGATTGGCACCGACATTGGCGGAAGGTGTAGTTAAGGCCAATGAAATCATTGCCTCGGGTGCAGCTCAATCTAAATTGGATCAGCTAATTAAGTGCTGTGCGCTCTTTAAGGGATAGAGTGGTCAGGTAGAACAGATAAGCGCGATATAGCTTTGCCCTATCTGTTCTGTGGTGTCATTTATCGTCAGGGGGTGTGAACATGAAAAAACTGGTAATCGCTGCGGTGGCGGCTCTTTTTGCATGTAATCTGGCACTGGCGGCGGATAGCGGCTGTGATGTCAAGGCTGCCGAAAAGAAACTGGCAGGTGCCGCCAAGAATAGTTTTGTGAAAAAGTGTGAGAAAGACTTCAAGGCGA
This sequence comes from Gammaproteobacteria bacterium, assembly GCA_016200485.1. Lineage (NCBI taxonomy): Bacteria > Pseudomonadati > Pseudomonadota > Gammaproteobacteria > Gammaproteobacteria bacterium. Next base: position 71,021 of record JACQEP010000024.1, on the reverse strand, counting down.
TCGAGGTTAAGGCTGGTTGCGAAGCCAAAGCGGCGGAGAAGAAGCTCTCCGGTGCGGCCAAGAATAGCTTTATGAAAAAGTGTGTGGCTGACGGTACCGCGGCTGCTAATTAGTGTTTTATCAATACAGGCCGGACAGACATTGCTCCGGTCTGTGTTGAATTGCTGATTCAAAATTTTTTAACGATGAACGATATTCTCCACAAAATACTCAAGCGCAAGGCCGAAGAAATCGCCGAGCGCAGCGCTCGGCTCAATATGCGTGAGTTGAGTGCGCGTGTTGTAGAGATGGTCAAGCCGCGAGGTTTTGTTGCGGCCATCGAACACAAATTAGTCCTTGGTGAATCGGCAGTCATCGCCGAGATCAAGAAGGCTTCACCGAGCAAGGGCCTGCTGCGCGAAGATTTTCGCCCGGCTGAGATTGCACGGAGTTACGCACAGGCAGGCGCAGCCTGCCTGTCAGTGTTGACCGATGCCGATTTTTTCCAGGGCTCGGAAGAATATCTCAAACAAGCGCGTGCCGCCTGCGAGCTGCCGGTGTTGCGCAAGGATTTCATGATTGATCCTTATCAGATCTACGAAGCGCGGGCGATGTGTGCGGATTGCATCTTGTTGATCGTCGCTGCATTGGATGATGCCGCGTTGCGCGAGCTGTCACAATTAGCCGCGAGTCTGAAGATGGATGTGCTGATCGAGGTGCATGATGCCGCTGAATTGGAACGCGCGCTGGCCTTGCCTTTGCGCCTGATCGGTATCAACAACCGTAATCTGCGCACTTTTGAAACCTCATTACAGGCGACTATAGATTTACTGGAACGGATTCCGGGAGATCGCATCGTGGTGACCGAGAGCGGTATTCATGTCGCCGCCGATGTGGCGCTGATGCGCGAGCACAAGGTCAACACCTTCCTGGTTGGCGAAGCCTTTATGCGGGCGCCTGATCCTGGCGCGGAGCTCAAGCGCCTGTTTTTCGTCTAAATAATTCCTTCCTGCGCGTTAAAGCGATTTGTCCTGTGGCCGATACTTCAAACGTGTAGCGGCCGAGCGCCGGGTCGAATCAATGCAACTTAGGCAAGCAGAGAAAAGAAGGGATAACTATGCGTAACTCCATGTTAATCAAAGGGATGAGTTCTCTTTTGGTGCTGTTTTCAGTCCAGGCGGCAGCGCTGCCGTTCAATTCCATCGACCCGCGTTCGCTGGGTATGGGGGGAACCGGAGTGGCCTCGGGTACGGCGGCCAATGCGGGTTTAATGAATCCGGCCTTGCTGGCGGCGGCCAAAGAGGGTGAGGATTTCGCTGTGGAGCTGCCAATTGTTGCGGCGCGAATCTATGATCCAGATAAAGTTTTGGATGAAATTGATAATTACCAAAATGGAAATTACGAGACTAATCTCAATGCCGCGGTGGCAGCGTTCACGGCAAGCCCAACCAACCCTAATGCCACGGCCGTTGCGACTGCCACTGATGCCTTGTTAAAACAATTACTCAAGTTATCAAACAAGAGTCTGCAAGGTGAGGTAATGGCTGGCTTTGTGGTGGGGATACCGAGTCGCCGGATCGGGGCTTCGTTGACTGCGGATGCATGGGCTGTAGGCGGAGGTTTACTTGATGTCACGGCGGCAGATCAGACAGCATTACAAACCATGATCAATGCGAGTGGTGATGCAGTAGCGCTGACTGGTAATACCATCACGTCTAGTCAGTTGACCTCCAATCTTCAGGCGCGTGGTGCAGTGATCAGTGAGGTGGGTTTATCTTTGGCGCGTGAAGTTAATCTATTTGGCACTCCCGTGGCAGTGGGGGTTACTCCCAAATATATCAAAGTGACCACGTTCGATTATAAGGTCGGGGTTAATAGCGCAAACTTCGATGCCAGTAAGGGCAAAAAGGAATATTCCGGTGCCAATCTCGATGTCGGCCTGGCCAAGGATTACAAGAATGGCTGGAAAACAGGCGTTGTCGCCAAAAACCTGATTAGCAAAGACTATGAGACTCAGCCTTATGCCTCGCCTGGATTGACAGCGCCGACACCGTCAAAGATCAAAATCGAACCGCAGTTACGCGCCGGAGTGTCGCACAACAATGACTGGAGTACGGTAGCGCTGGATGTTGATCTCAAAGAAAATAAGCCAGTGGGCTTTGATAGCAAGACGCAATATATTGGATTGGGGGCCGAGCTGGATGTGTTCGATCTTATGCAAGTGCGCATCGGCTATCGCCACAATATGAAAAACAGCAAGAACAGTATTCCAACGATTGGTTTAGGCTTCTCGCCTTTTGGTGCGCATCTTGATTTTTCTGCCGGTGCCAATGGCGACGAAACGGCGCTTTCCATGCAGTTGGGATTCCGTTTTTAACAACCTAAAAGGGGGAAGTCGGGTTAATATAAACACAAAGCCCGCTTAAGCGGGCTTTGGTTTTTTCTGGGTAAGGGTTCGCTCTTATCTCGCTCCATGCACCACAATTGTCTTGCCTTTCGCTGAGATCAGATTCTGATTCTCCAGGCTCTTTAGCACGCGGCCGACCATTTCACGCGAGCAGCCAACGATACGCCCCAGTTCCTGGCGAGTGATACGAATCTGCATGCCGTCGGGGTGAGTCATGGCATCCGGTTCCTTGGTCAGATCGAGCAGGGTGCGGGCAATGCGGCCGCTGACGTCCATGAACGCCAGCCGGGTCACCATGCCTGAGGTACGGCGCAGCCGTACGGCCATCTGGCTGGCGAGTTGAAACAGGATCTCCGGGTCTTCCATCGCCATTTGGCGGAAACTGGCGTAACTGATCTCGGCGACTTCGGTTTGACCGCGCGCCCGGATCCAGGCGCTGCGTTGCGGTGTGGTGCTGAACAGGCCCATTTCACCGAAGAAATCCCCTGTGTTGAGATAGGCAAGAACCATTTCACGTTTCTCTTCTTCCTCGACCACGACCGAGACCGAGCCCTCAATGATGTAATAGAGAGAGTCCGGAATGTCGCCGGCATAAATAATCACCGCCTTGTTGGGGTAGCGCCGCCGGTGGCAGCGGCTCAAAAAACGCTCAATGGCGGGGTTTTTCTTGAGAGGGGTATTATTGCTTTGGCTCATTGCATTGAATCCCTGGCAAGTGAAGTCCTAACCTTATATATCGGCCTGCCCCCACTTAGTTTGAGTTATTATTAGCGCCATTGGATGGCGAGCAAAGGAGCGGGTAATGAAGGCGCGCATCAAGTGGGTGGAAAATGCCATGTTCGTGGCCGAGTCCGGCAGCGGCCATGCGGTGGTGATCGACGGCCCGGCGGACGGCGGCGGGCGCAATATGGGTGTCAGACCGATGGAATTGCTGCTGATGGGCACCGGTGCCTGCAGCGCCTATGACGTGGTCCACATTCTGCGCAAGGGGCGGCATCCGGTGACTGATTGCGTTGCCGAGCTGGAGGCCGAACGGGCCGAGACCGTGCCGCACGTATTCACCAAAATCCACCTCCATTTCATTGTCACCGGCCATGGCCTCAAGGCCGATGTTGTAGCGCGGGCGGTGGAGCTGTCAGCGGAAAAGTACTGTTCGGCCTCGATCATGCTCGGCAAGACCGCCAAAATCACCCATGACTTCGAGATCCGTGAGGCGGAGGTGGCCGGTGCTTAAGCCCAAGCCGACCTCCGGCATGCGGCATGTCGCTTTGTTCGTCCCGGATCTTGAAGGCTGCGAGCATTTTTATGTCGATCTGATGGGGATGCAGGTCGAGTGGCGGCCCGATCAGGATAACGTTTACCTCACCTCCGGCAATGACAACCTGGCCCTGCACCGGGCGCCCGCCGGTTATGACCTCTCCGGCGACCAGCGACTCGACCACATCGGATTTATCATCGACGAGCCGGAACAGGTCGACGTCTGGTTCGATTTTCTGCGTGGCCACGACGTGAAAATGAAGACCGCGCCCCGTACCCATCGCGACGGTGCTCGCAGCTTTTACTGCTTCGACCCGGCCGGCAATTCGGTCCAGATTATCAACCACCCGCCGATAGTGTTTCCCAAGGGGGCGAAATAGTGGATAATCACGCCCTTTGCGCATCGGAACAGGTTTAGGAGGCGGATCGCCCGTGGCCAAGTCATCGAAGAAATATAAACTGCACGGCTTTAATAATCTCACCAAGAGCCTCAGTTTTAACATCTATGACATTTGCTACGCGACCACGCGCCGTCAGCGCATGGAATACATCGAGTATATAGATGAGGCCTATAACGCCGAGCGACTGACCCAAATCCTGACTGACGTTGCCGACATCATCGGCGCCAACGTTCTTAACGTCGCCCATCAGGATTACGATCCGCAGGGCGCCAGCGTCACCATGCTGATCTCGGAAGAGCCGATTTCTGCCAAGGGATTGTCCAATACCGAGGCACCAGGGCCGCTGCCGGATACCGTGGTCGCGCATCTCGACAAAAGCCACATTACCGTCCACACCTATCCCGAGAGTCATCCGCACGATGGCATCAGTACCTTCCGTGCCGACATCGACGTCTCTACCTGCGGCCGTATTTCACCGCTGAAGGCCTTGAACTACCTGATTCATACCTTTGAGTCGGATATTGTGATCATGGATTACCGCGTGCGCGGTTTTACCCGCGATACCGAAGGCAAAAAACTGTTCATCGACCACAAGATCAGCTCGATCCAGAACTATCTGCCGCGTCATTTCAAGGACATGTATCAAATGATCGACGTCAATGTCTATCAGGAAAACATCTTCCACACCAAGATGATCCTGAAGGAATTTGACCTCGACAATTATCTGTTCGGTGTAGTTTCTGATGATCTCGATGCGAAAGAGTGCAAGAGCATCAAGCAGCGGCTGACACGGGAAATGGCCGAGATATTCTATGGCCGGAACTTGCGGCGGGCGTTGTCTTAAAGTCAGTAATCAATGTAGGGTGGGTTAGCCCGGTAGGGCGTAACCCACCAAGCCGTCGCCAACGGCGACACTAGTTTGTTTTAAATCCTAAACGCCGTTTCCGTCATCACCTTCGACGTTAACGCCATTACCTTCTTGATCGGCTCCGGCAGCGGCGCGCCGCCGTGTTCTAACGCGACGGTGGCGTGATGTGCTTCATCGACCTTCATCTGTTCGACAATGACGCGGCTCTTCTGATCCTGCGGCGGCAGCTGTGCCAGGTGGTCGTCGAGATGCTTGATGACCTGATGTTCGGTCTCAGCGACAAAACCTAAACTCCACTTATCCCCCGCCAAGCCGGCGATGGCGCCGATGGCAAACGAGCCCGCGTACCAAAACGGATTAAGCAGGCTTACACGCTCACCCAATTCGTGCACACGTCGCTCACACCAAGCGAGGTGATCGTTTTCTTCCAGCGCTGCGCGTTCCATTTTTTCGCGCACCTCAGGCAAGCGCGCCGTCAACGCCTGGCCCTGATACAAGCCCTGAGCCGACACCTCGCCCGCGTGATTAACGCGCATCAAACCTGCGGCCAGCTTGCGTTCAGCATCTGACAGTTCCGTTTCTGGCACATCAGCGGCAGGGTCGGGGCGTTCCGTAATTTGCGGCTGCCCAAAGATAGTGCGGACCGCTTGGTCCACATTAAATAACAAATGGTCGATGGGTGAGTAGTGGCGCATAGCTACAGAGTAAAGCGAAAAGCCAAAAGGGTAAAGCGTACATTATAGATGTAGGTCGGGTTAGGCGAAGCCGTAACCCGACAAGCCATCGCCGCAGGCGATTCAGCTGGATTGTATTTGAATCTGCCGCGCCACCAACATCACCGGATGCACCACTTCCAGTGTTAATCCCGACTGTCTTGCTCCGGCCGCCAGATGCATGGCGCAGCCGATATTTGAAGTCACCAGCAAATCAGGCTTGAGCTCAAGCAGCGCCGCAATTTTGTCATCGCGCAAGCTATCCGCCATCGCTGGGTGGTCGAGCATGTAGCTGCCCGCCGCGCCGCAACAGCGATTGTTGCCGGGCAGGGGCGTGACTTCGAGTTGCGGGATCTTCGCCAGCAATTGATAAGGATGTTGTGCGCCTTTCAGTACATTAACAAGGCTGCACGGATCGTGCACCGCTGCGCGTTGCGCCAACGGTTGTAGTTTTATGGTTGCGGGCCACTCGATCTCATTCAGGAAACGATTGATGTCACGCACTTGCAACGCCAGCGATTTATCGCCGTTCAATATCCGGTCATATTCGCCCAGATGTGCGCCGCAACCAGTGGCAGTGCTAATGATGGCACTGATGTTCAGCTCTGCAAATGCCGCGCGATTTTGTTCCGCCAATTGCCGTGCCCGATCGCTATCGCCTTTATGGCTATGCAAGGCGCCACAACAGGTTTGCGTGGCCGGCACATGCACGCCATAACCGAGATGTGTGAGTACCTTGATTGCAGCATCGAGCGTTTGTTGATCGAATAATTCGGTGAAGCAACCGGTGAACAGCGCCACGTCGCCACACTTTTCGCTCACCGCAGGATAATAATTTTGCCACGGATGTAGCGCGCGCATCTTCGGCGCCAATTGCTCCAGCCGATTCACGCCCAGTAGCTTGGTGATGCCTAGCCCCCGGCCAAGCGCGCGCAAACCACTGCCTTCAAGCAAGGCGAGTCCTCGGCTCAGGCGCTGACGCCGTGTGCGATCGGTGGCCAGTTGATCCAGTGACACAAATGCGGTTTTTACTGCTGCCGGCGGAGCCAGTTCCGCGCGGGTGGCATCCATCAAGGCGCCATAATTCACGCCCGAGGGACATTTGTTTTCGCAGGCGCGGCACAGGAGGCAGTTATCCAGATGTTGTTGCAGTTTGGGCGTCAGTGGCAGGTCGCCTGTTGCCAGCGCCTTCATCAGCGATATACGTCCGCGCGGCGACTCGGCCTCGTTGCGGGTTTTGGCGTAGGTCGGGCAATGCGGCAGGCATAATCCGCACATTACGCAGCGATCGGCCTCGATCTTGATGAAGGTTTTGGTGTCCAAACAATGGCTCGGTAATGGGTGAGTGATTTTGTTATTATACCGCCGTCATTCACGGTTCGGGGGGAACCATGTCTTATTATCAGCATCATATCTTTTTCTGCACCAATCAGCGCGATGACGGTCAGGCCTGCTGCCAGGATCACAAGGCGCAAGAAATGCGCGATTACTGCAAGAAGCGTGTCAAAGCGCTGAACCTTAACGGCAAGGGTCAGGTGCGCGTCAACAATGCCGGATGTATGGATCGCTGTGATGAAGGTCCGGTGATGGTCGTTTATCCCGAAGGTACTTGGTACACCTATGTCGATAAGGACGATATCGACGACATCATCGACCAACATCTGGTTAATGGCCAGCCGGTTGACCGGTTAAAAATCTAAACGTGGAAGCCTTGTCAGCAGCGCCAACGGAAGTGGTGGTCGAAGCGCGCGCCTTGTGCAAGCGGTACGGCGAGCGCGATGTGGTCGCAAATGTCGATCTCACCGTGCGTCGCGGCCAATGTTTCGGTTTGTTAGGTCCGAACGGCGCCGGCAAGACCACGACCTTGCGCATGCTGCTCGGCGTCACGCCGCCGACAAGTGGCGAGCTTAATGTGCTCGGTTATTCGATTCCGCACGCCGCGCGCTTCATGCATCGCCGCCTGGGTGTCGTGCCGCAGGCCGATAATCTCGATCCCGATTTCACTGTCACCCAAAATCTGCGCACCTACGGCAGTTATTTCGGTATTCCGGCGAAGGAGATTGCCGAACGCCTGCCGCAACTGCTGCAATTCGCCGCGCTTGAACACAAGGCCGATGCCGGCATCGGCACCTTGTCCGGCGGCATGAAACGACGTCTGACGCTGGCGCGCGCCCTGGTCAACGATCCAGACTTGCTGATTCTGGATGAGCCGACCACCGGCCTCGATCCTCAGGCGCGGCAACTTATCTGGCGCCGGTTGCGGGAATTGCTTGCTGCCGGTAAAACGCTGATCCTCACCACGCATTACATGGATGAAGCTGAGCGTCTCTGTGATCGCCTGGCGATCATGGACAACGGCCGCATCCTGGTCGAGGACGGCCCGCAGTCGCTGATTCGCGCCCATATCGAACCCCAAGTGATCGAAGTCTACGGCCCCGGCGTCGAACAATGGAGCGCCGATCATGGCCGCGCCCTAACGCAGCGCATGGAGTTCGTCGGCGAAACCGTGTTTTGTTATGCCCAGGACGAGCACCCCTTGCTCCGTTCCTTGCAACAATACCCGCGACTGAACTTCCTGCATCGTCGCGCCAATCTGGAAGACGTCTTCCTCAAGCTCACTGGCAAGGAGCTGCGCGATGCTTAGTTCAGAGACAAAGCGAATATTTGTAAACGCAGAGGGCGCAAAGACGCAGAGATGCAAAGAAGAATCTATCAGTTTGACCGGAAAATTCGTTCGTTTGGTTTTTTCTCCGCGCCTTTGCGTCTCCGCGTTGGGTTTTTTGCCGTTTTGAAAGAGTTGGTGCATGTTTAACTGGTACCCCGTCTGGCATCGTAACGCCCTGGTCTGGCGCACCATGGCCATACCCTCATTGCTCGGCAACTTCGGCGAGCCATTCCTGTATTTACTCGCCCTCGGTTACGGCCTGGGCAGTTTTGTCGGCGAGGTGAACGGCATGTCCTACGCCACCTTCCTCGCCGCCGGCATCGTCTGCGCCAGCGCCATGAATACCGCCAGTTTCGAGTGCATGTATTCCGCCTTCACCCGCATGAAAGTCCAGCTCACCTGGGACGCCATGCTCGCCACCCCCTTAAGCCTGCCCGACATCCTCATCGGCGAGATCATCTGGGCCGGAACCAAGGCGCTCATTTCTTCCGCCGCCATCCTGATCGTCGCTGCCCTCATGGGCTTGGTCGATGGCTGGACCGCGCTGCTGGTGCTGCCGATCGTCTTTTTGCTCGGGTGCTGTTTTGGCGCCATGGCCCTGGTGGTCACCTCGCTGGCCCCGGGTTATGACTTTTTCCTCTATTATTTCACCCTAGTGGTAACCCCCATGTTCCTGTTAAGCGGAACCTTTTTCCCGCTCGATGGCGCCGCCCCCTGGGTCCAGACCGGCGCCTCGCTGCTGCCGCTGACCCACGGCGTCGACCTCGTGCGGCCGCTAATGACAGGCACTGAAATCAATGGCTTATGGTTGCATCTGGCCGTACCGCTGGCCTACGGTATGATCTCCAACGTCATCGCCCTGCGCCTGATGCAGCGGCGGCTGTTGGTTTAATGTAGATCTAAATGTAGGGTGGGTTAGGCGTGAGGCGCGACGGCCCCTGTAAGGGGCCTAGTCCTGTGGATAACCCACCAAGTCGTCGCCGAAGGCGACTCATATCTTCTTGAGTGCTCAAAGGTCTTGTTTCCTGAGGCCGGGCTGTGTAAAATCTCGCCTCTTTCCGAAGGGTTCGTTTGATTTTTGGGGTTCATGATGAAAACGTTTAGTGCAAAAGAAGCCACCGTCAAGCGCGATTGGTATGTCGTCGACGCCGATGGCAAAACCTTGGGTCGCCTCGCCACCCAGATCGCCCTTCGCCTGCGTGGCAAGCACAAAGCGGAATACACGCCGCACGTCGATACCGGTGACTACATTGTCGTGGTCAACGTCGACAAGATTCGTGTCACTGGCCGCAAAGCCAAGGACAAGATCTACTATCACCACACCGGTTACATCGGTAACATGAAGGCCATCAGCTTCGAAAAGATGATGGATCGTGCGCCAGAGCGCGTATTGCAGCTCGCCGTCAAAGGCATGTTGCCGAAAAACCCGCTGGGCCGCGCCATGTTCCGCAAGCTCAAGATCTTTACCGGCGCCACGCATGAACATACCGCACAGCAGCCCAAGCCGCTGAACATCTAACGGTTTAACACAGGATCAACACCATGGCACAAGCAAATCAGATCAATACCGGCCGCCGCAAGACCGCCTCCGCCCGCGTCTGGATCAAGCCCGGCACCGGTAACATCACCGTCAATCAGCGCACACTGGACCAATATTTTGGCCGCGAAACCTCACGCATGATCGTGCGTCAGCCGCTGGAAGCTGCCAACCTCGTCGGCAAGTACGACGTCTTCGTCACCGTTGAAGGGGGTGGTGGTAGCGGTCAAGCCGGCGCCATCCGCCTCGGTTTGGCCCGCGCCCTGGTCGAGCAAGATGAAGCCCTGCGCAGCGTCATGCGCCAGGTCGGCTTCCTGACCCGCGACGCCCGTGAGGTCGAGCGTAAGAAAATCGGTTTGCACAAGGCGCGCAAGCGTCCACAGTACTCCAAGCGTTAATTCGCTTTTTGTACCCAGTACCAAACAACCCGGGCTTCTGCCCGGGTTGTTGTTTTCAGACTTGCAACGTGTTCCTGGCCTTTATATCCTAAGGGCCCGCATTGGGGGATCGTCTAGCGGTAGGACTGCGGACTCTGACTCCGCCAACCTAGGTTCGAATCCTAGTCCCCCAGCCAATTTTTCTGTAATTAGCCCCCAAAATTATCTTTAAATGTAGGGTGGGTTAGCTGCGCAGCAGCGTAACCCGCCAGGCGATCGCCGCAGGTGACACAACACAAGGTATTGGATGTTCTTCAAGATCAGCCTATCATCGAAACACGTTGACGGAGTCGCCGAGGAAATAATGAAACCCTCAGAAGCACTACACATACACAGGAAAAATATCCGCCGCATAGTGGCGTCGCACCGGGCGCGCAATGCGCGGGTTTTTGGCTCAGTCGTCCATGGCGATGATGTCGAGGGCAGTGACCTTGATCTCCTGATTGATCCGACACCAGAGACGACTTTGCTGGATATCGGGGCAATTCGTCATGAGCTGCATGAGTTGCTAGGGGTGCCGGTGGATGTGCTGACACCGAAGGCGCTCCCTGATTCTTTCCGGCGCCAAGTATTGTCTGAAGCAAAGCCGGTATGAGTCGCCGGGATAAGCAACGTCTTTGAAGTTATTGGCGAAGCCAGTCGTAATATTCAACGAGACTCCCCGGAGTTTGCCGCTGCTCATCCCGAGTTACCATTGGCATTCGCCTATGAAATGCGCAACGCATTGGCGCATGGTTATTTCAAGATAGATCTCGAGATTGTCTGGAAAACCATTAAAAACGATCTCCCGAAGTTGAGGTCACAAGTGCAGTCAGCTTTGAGCCAATAATATCAGGCGGTTTAGGCGAAGCAAAAAATCATGTCCTCAGGCAGCCACCGTTATGGAAAGAATTCAACCGTTTTGTCGCTGACGCAGGTTCTTGATTGCCTCCGAGACAAGATAGACGCGCCCCTCTTCGAGCTGGCGTTCGCCGAGCGCCAGAATTTTGATTAATGTCACTGTTTGCTCGGGTTGTGTAGCACGAGGGTTGTTGGATTCAATTTGGTTGGAAGGTTTCATAATTTGTTTTCCAATCGGGGGGATTTTACTTCGATCCAAAATCAGGCTGGTTGTCAGTTATTTTTACCAGTGTAATGTGTCATCTTACTGCTTCTCAAGCATCTGATTCGCCTCTGTATCATTTTCGCAACACATTTGACCGGATGTTGCATTCACGTAAAAACTGTAGCATGCTCCTCCCCACGGCGCTTTAAGGTGCTGTTGTAAGTGTTTAAGTCACAAGACTATTTCACTAACCTATATAGGGAGATTCAATAATGCAGAAGAAACTAATTACTCTGGCAGTGGCTGGCATTCTGGCCGCGCCAATGATGGCCCAGGCCGCTGTGGAAACCTACGGTCAGGCACGTGTATCCGTCGGCTATATCAGCGATGACAACCCGACCACGACCGCTGAAGACAGCAAGATGGCGGTATCCAGCCACGCCTCGCGCCTCGGTTTCCGCGGTAACGACGATCTGGGCGGTGGTTTGAAGGCTGTGTGGCAGATTGAGCGTGGCGTTGATTTCACCGACAACAGCGCGACTCTGAGCGTTCGCAATACCTTCGTTGGCTTGGCCGGTGGCTTCGGTACCGTGATTGCCGGTACCCATGACACCCCGTACAAGATCGCGACCGCCAAACTGGATCCGTTCGCTGACACCTACGCTGACTACAATGCCGTGATCGACGCGACGATGGATGCCCGTGCACCGAACGTTATCGCCTACATCTCGCCAGACTGGAGCGGCTTCACTCTGGCTGCGGCCTATGTGGCTGACGCTGGTGTGACCGGTAACGGTGCCGACAACCTGCCTGATGGTACCAAGGATAATACCAACTCTGCCGTCAGCTTGGCCGGTATGTACACCAATGGCCCGCTGTATGTCTCCTTGGCCTATCAGACCATTGACAACGCGGCGGGTCTGGCTGCCAATGGTGAGGCGCTGAACGGCACCAAGCTGGGCGTGGGCTACAGCATCGCCGGTTTTGACCTGGGTCTGGTCTATGAAAACAAGAGCCAGGATGCAGATGCTGTTAACGCGACTGCCAAGATCGATCAAAGCAACGTCTACATTAGCGCTGCCTATGGCGTGACGGCTAACACCAAGGTGAAGCTGGCAGTGGGTCAGAAAGATGAGACCGACAGCGGTAACAACAATGGTGGTACCTTCTTCGCCTTGGGCGCAAGCACCAACATGAGCGCCAACACCGAAGCCTATGTTCTGTATACGCAGATGGGCAACGACAATGGTGCTACCGCTGCTAACGGTCTGGTTGGTGTCAGCAGCGGTTTCTCTGACAAGACCACCAGCGCGCTGGCGGTGGGCCTGAACGTCAAATTCTCTTCCATGTAATTGGTTCGAGAATCTGAAGTTCAAGAAGGGCGCCTCCGGGCGCCCTTTTTTATTTGTGATTCGGATAAAAAAGGAAAGGTAAAGTAAGCGGATAATGGGAAGATCTGCCGATAGGGCGATATTGTCCCAGGGCTTGAAAAGATTGACGTATGTACATACACTGTACATATGATCAAGTTTGAATGGGCCCCGGTAAAAGCGGCATCGAATTTACGAAAGCACGGTGTTTCTTTTGAAGAAGCCAGGTCCGTATTTTATGATGAATTTGCGATTCAGTTTTTTGACCCGGAACATTCTGGAATGGAAGAGGATCGATTCATTATGCTGGGGCTGAGTAGTGAGGCGAGAATTCTGGTGGTGTGTCACTGTGAAAGAGGTTCAGGCGATGTCATCAGAATAATCTCGGCACGCAAGGCCACGCGGAAAGAATGTAGGTATTACGAAGGTGACGCATCATGAAAAAAGAATATGATTTTTTAAAAATGAAGTCGCGCAAGAATCCGTACGCATCAAGCTTGAAAAAGCCGGTGACCATGCGGCTTGGCGAGGATGTGATCGATTACTTCAAGAAAATGGCGGAGGAGTCGGGGGTCCCTTATCAAAGCCTGATCAATTTGTATCTTCGCGACTGCGTTGCGCACCACAGAAAAGTTGACATCTCGTGGCGCAAGCCTGCCTGACCAGTGAGCCTGTAAACAATTCTGTGTAACCGCCCGGTTGATTAAACATAGTTTTTGAGGCGATCCTCGAAGTCGATCATAAACCGGTTCATGGCCATCTTCCAGTTGTGAATCGGCATCGTCCATTTTTTTGAAGCCTGTTGGATCGCCAGGTACACCACTTTAAACGCCGAGTCATCGTGAGCGAAGATCTTGTGTTTACGGGTAGCGGTGCGGATGACGCTGTTCAAAGATTCGATGGCGTTGGTGGTGTAGATGACTTTGCGAATCTCGGGCGGATAGGCAAACAGGGGGTTGAGGGTGTCCCAGTGCTTGCGCCACGCCTTGCTGATCATGGGATATTTTACGTCCCAGTATGTAGGGTGCGCCGTGCGCACCAATGCTAATCGGGCCGATGTGTCGCGCGTTCTACGGCTTCATCTTAACCCAGTGTTTTGTTTGACAGTTTTGACGGCGCTATGTTAGAACTCCCAAGCTAGGGGAGAATTGAAATGATAACAACACGGCGACAGCGCTGGGCCTTGGCGGCGGGGATTTTGGTGTTCTGCGTCACCCTGGCGCAGGCCGGTATTTTCAATTCCAAGCATAATTTGGGCGCCACAGGCCTGAATGCGGCCAGCACCTTCAGCGGCACGCGCGAGATCTGTGTGTTTTGCCATACGCCGCACGGCGGCGACGGCAAGGCCGATGCGCCGTTGTGGAACCGCAATCTCGATCCCAATGGCTACACCACTTATGATCAGATGGGCACTACCACGCTCGATGCCAAGGTTGAGCCGGTAGGTTCGGTGTCGCTGGCCTGTCTTTCCTGTCACGACGGCACACAGGCGATGGATGCCTTGCTCAACGAGCCGGGCTCGGGGCGCGTGGTGCCTGGTTTTGAACGCGGTACCTGGCGTGGTCAGGCGGCGACGGTGCAGGGACGAATTGGGCGGCCGGATGTAATCACCAATCTGGGCAAGGATCTGACGAACGATCATCCGATCGGCATTCAATATGCCGGCGGTGGCTATTCGCTGACCAATCCGGCAGGGCCGGGGCACGATCCGGATTTTAATCCTGCCTCAACCCAGATTTTGGGCACCAGCCGCGTGTGGTGGGTCAATACGCCGAATGGCAGCGCGGATTTTGAGCGCACGGATATGAAGCTGTATACGCGCACCGGCAGCAAGGGCGCCTATGTCGGCGATCCGCAGCCGTATGTGGAGTGTGCGTCGTGCCATGATCCGCATGTGGATTACAATCCGACGTTTTTGCGCATCAAACCGGATGGCAGTCAGCTGTGTCTGACCTGTCATAACAAGTAGGGTGTGTAGTTTTAGTCCCTTCTCCCTCCGGGAGAAGGTTACGAGCGCAGGGATGCGCGAGGTAGGGCAACGCAAGGAGCAGTTGCCGAGGATGAGGGGATAAAAAATGGGTTTTGTTTTGGATTCCCTCACCCCAGCCCTCTCCCGGAGGGAGAGGGTGTTGATGTGGTGCATGGCGTGATGAAAGTGTTGATTGTGAGACGGTGTGCACGCACGTTGGCTGTGCTGTGTGCGCTGTTACCGTTAGTGACAGTGGCTGCAGAATCGTCAGTATTCGCCGTGGTCGATGGCGTGACGATCACGCGTACCGAATTTGAGGCGGCGGTGCATGGCGCATCGCGGCAGAAATTTTTTCATGGTGGCGCAGAGCAAAATAAACTGGAGCAGTTGCGGCGCGAGGTGGCGCAGCAGTTGATCGATCGACAATTGTTGCTGGCTGAAACGCGGCGCCGTGGTATCGTGGTGGCGGAGGCGGCGTTGCAGGATGAAATGCGGCGCGGCGCGGCGCAGCTGCGTCTGGAGCGGCTGAATAAGGCGCAGCGTGTGCAGGTCGAGGCGCAGTTGCGGCAGCAGAGCGAGGAACAGTTGCGACTGGCGGCGCTGGAGCGCCAGATGCGGCAGGTGACGCCGGATTCAAAGGCGGCGCAGGCTTATTACGCCGCGCACAAGGATTTGTTTACGACGCCGGAACGGTTGCATCTGGCGGTGATTCTGCTCAAGGTCGCGCCATCGGCGCCAGTCACCGCGTGGCGGGCGGCCGAGGAGGAAGCAAAGCGTTTGCAGCAGAGATTGCAGCGCGGTGAAAATTTTGCCGATCTGGCGCGGATGCATTCGGGCGATGCCTCGGCGGAGCAGGGTGGCGACCTGGGTTTTGTGCATAAGGGGATGTTGTCGGCCGAGGCGCAGCTAGCCGTGGATAAATTGACGCCGGGCAAGATTTCAGAGCCAGTGCCGTTATTGCAAGGAATAGCGCTGTTTCGTTTGCTGGAGCGTCAGTCGCCGCAGCTCAATGCCTTTGAGCAAGTGGCGGCGCGGGCGCAGGCATTGTGGCAGCGGGATCAAGGGGGGCGGCAGTGGGAGGCGTTGTTACAGCGGTTGCGGGCAGCAGCGCGGATCGATGTTGTGGATACAACGATAACGATAAACGAATGACTCGGGGCATAATGGGCCATCGAATCAAAATGACCGGCATGCGGGGACGGCAGTGGTAGTAAGGCGTCGGCGCATGATGGTGCAAGGGGTGTGCGGACTGTGGCTGGCAAGCTGCGGGACGGCGCCTGCTGCTCAATTCCTGGGGCCGGTCGAGTCATCAGGCTATCTTGGCTATAACTATCGGTCGCTGAAAGAGTCGACCGGTGATTCCGACGTCAGTAATCAGTTGGCGGCCAATCTGAACCTTTCCACTTATTTCTGGGAGCCGTACCTGGCGACGACGGACTTGTCGTTAACGTTGACCCAGGACAGCATCACTGCTCAAACCGGTTCCACCAGCAGCACCAATAACGCCAGCATCGCGACGGCGGATTGGGGGCTGGATGTGATGCCGCAAAGCCATGCGCCTTTTAATCTGCATGTGCAAAAGAGCGATAGTCGCGTCAATCGGCAGGAAACGGGCGGGACGCCGATCACGTTCGTTGGCCAGGATTATTCAAGTACCTCTGTTGGGCTGCGGCAGTCATATCTGCCGGAAAACGGCGGTCGTTATCAGGCGCGTTATGATTATCGCACCTGGGATTCGGTCGCGACGGGGAAGTACGACGATCAGACGCTTGGTTTTGATGCCGATTGGCGCAAGCCGCAGCAACATATGCTGGCGCGTGGCACTTACGAGACGACTCAGCATTCCGTGGCCGGGCGCGAGAACAAAAACACGATTGTTGATTTGAGTCATTTTTACACGCCGGTCAGTCATTTTCGTCTCGATAGCAAGGTGAGCGCGTATCAGTATGATCGCTCATTTCTGGATCCGACGAGTCAGGATACGCGCCTGTCGAGAACGGATATCACGCAATTGTCGAGCTTTGCCTTCTGGCGGCCGGTGAATTCGCCGTTTACGGTCAGCGGCGGGATGCGGCTGATGACCCTGGATGGTTCGCAGGGAACGGTGGCCACCAATGATCAGACGCAGGTCGCCGCCAATGCCGGTCTGTTTTATCAAATGACCAACAATCTGCGGCTGGATTCCAGTTTTGCCTCCACCTTCAACTATACGGCGGGTACCACCAGCGAAGATCACCGTCAGCATGTCGGTGCCCAGTATCAGACGGACTGGGGACAGGTGTTGGGCGGGATGTGGCAGGGGTATGGCAATGTCTCCTGGGATCATCAGGCGGTGCCCACTGATGATTACACCTACGGCGGTGTGCAGGCCGGGCATAACCTGAGCTGGAACTGGTATCCGCAGGAGAAATCGAATGCCACTGATTCGGTGCGGCTGAGCGCCGGGCAGGCCGTGTCCTATGATTACAGCGGCGCGGCGGCGACTACCCGCGCCACCGTGCCGCGTCTGGATCACACGGCCTCCTTGGGCTATTACCAGACCGCTTGGCAGGGTACGACGCTGGCGCAGGCGACGGTCTCCGACTCGCGGGATTTTGTCGATTCGCATGATTACCGGCAACTGGCCAATGTCCAGCTTAACCGTACCCAGGAGTTCGGGCGCCGCACCAGCCTGACAGGTAATATTTCGATGCAATGGGTGAAGTATACCTACAGCACGGTCGTCACCCGAACCACCAGTACTACCGGGCAGCTGCGGCTGGAACATCTGCAAATGTTTGGCGTGCCGCGATTACGTTTTATCTCCGATTACATAATCTCCCGGATCTCGATCGAAGGCGCCATCGACCGCACCGATTGGGAGAATGCCCTTTTCTATAGTATTGGCATGCTCGACACCAGCCTCAGTTTGCGTTTGACGGATACTGACGGCACCGATTATGATCTGCTATACTTCCGCGTCATGCGCCGGTTCTGATGGTGTTTTTGAGTGGATCTGATTGAAAAATAATAAAAATATCTAAACGAGTTTTCATAACATTTATAAATAGTAAGGAGAACATTGGATATGTCACGTGTTACCAAGCACAGTAAGTGGCGGTATGTTCTGCTGGGGGTGACGGCCTGGCTGGCCGCGTTTTTTATCCCGCAAGCAGCGCACGCCGAATATGCAGACGTGGTGATCAACAACTACGCGGATGCCGCCGGTATTCGTCCCGTTGTCTTCCCGCACTGGTTCCATCGCATTCGTTTCCGTTGCAAAGTTTGTCACGCCGACCTGGGTTTCCAGTTCAAGGCCGGTGGCAACAAGATCACCATGGCCAAGATCATCGACGGCAAGTTCTGCGGCGCTTGCCATAACGGTGAAGTGGCTTGGTCTGTAGAAAACTGCGCCATGTGCCATTCCGGTATCCCAGGCACTCCGACCCATTTCCACGGCAGTACGGTTCAGCGCCTGGTGGCGCCACCCTACAAGCCCGTTGAGCAGAAGCAATAAGGGGGCGGGCAATCATGAAGCGTCAAGCTAAACATTTTGTAATGTCGTTGACCCTGGCTTTTGCGATGTCTGCTCCGGCGCACAGCGCAGAGCCAGCTTCCAACAAGGCTGGTGGTGTTGTGGCTCAGTCTCAGCAAGTGCCGATCGTTGTGGCGCAAGTGGCAGGCTCTAACAACTTTAATCGGAACCTGAAAAAGGAGAAGATGAAGAACGCGCCGCCGCCGGAAGATGGTATCCATGATGCTGAAAACGAAGGTACCTTCGTGTTGCAGCCGCCATTGGAAGCCTATCAGGGTCTGCCGCCGAGCGAATTCGGTAACTACGTGGACTGGGTGAAGGCCATCGACGAGAAAAAACTCTCGCCGCGCTGGGATCGTGTCAACTCCAACGAAGAACCCTTCGTCATGGATATGGACATCGTCCGTGAAGTGAAGGCCTCGGTGCCGGATGTGGTGTTCCCGCATCGTCAGCATACCGAGTGGCTGGCTTGTTCCAACTGCCATCCGGCCATCTTCGTGCCACAAAAGGGTGCCAACCAGATCAATATGTCGGCGATCCTGCTCGGCCAGAAGTGCGGTGTGTGCCACGGTAAGGTGTCCTTCCCGATCACCACCAAATCTTGTAAGAAGTGTCACTCCAAGCCGAAGCCGGCCGATTGGCAGCCGCCTTTGAGTGAGTCAACGCTAAAGAATCCTTGGCGTTAACCGTTACTCTATCTAGAGTGTGCTCTGAGAGGGCCGCCTTTGGGCGGCCTTCTCACTGATAGGGATATCAAATGGATGTCGGATGTCTCACAGGGATCGCAGTCTGCATTGAACAAGTAGCTGACGTGGGAGAGTTGCAATGAAGCAAATAAAAGTTAAGGTATTGTCTTTGTCTATCGCGGCCATCCTGGCAGGGTGCGGCGGTTCGACACCAGAGAAGCAAGCTGACGTGGCGCCTTCCGCCACTACAGCCGCGCCGCGCGCGGCAAGTCAGGCGCCTACACCGAATGTGGCGACCGTTACGCCACCGCCGATGACGCCACCGCCCGCGCAAGCGGCGACTGTCGAGCCGGCGGCGGCAAAGTCAGCGCCTAAGCCAGCGACTTCATCGGCACCGATGAAGCTGTCCTCCGATCCGAACACCTTTTTGATTACTGCCGTTGACAAGGATGAATCGCATCCTAATTTCAGCAAGGGATCGCGAATGGGTTTTGCGGTCAATGGGGCTCAGGGCAAGGAAATCGCGGTCACTCGTGGCCAGGTCTATAAATTTGCTGTTGATACCGGAATTCAACACGATTTCTATCTCACCACCAGCCCGGCAGGCTGGGGGGCAGGTACTTATACCGATGGTGTTACCGGGCAGTTTATTTACCAGGGTGAGGTGGCGTTCAAGCCTGATCAGGGGACGCCGGATTTGCTCTATTACGAGTGCCGTAACCATAAATATATGGGCGGTAAAATTTTTGTGCTCAACAAGGGCGATAGCCTGGCCAAGGCGAAAGAAGCTGCGGGCGCTACCGAAGAGGCGGCTGTCAGTGGCGGTCAGCGCGCGGCGGTGGTGACTGAGGGCGCCGTCAAACAAAAACTTGGCTATGCCGACATGGTGCTGAAATCGGATAGTTCGCATCGCATCGAGAGCAGTGGCGATGCGGCGGCGATCGGCATGTTGAAGCAGGCGCGGCAGCAGATTGATGCCGCGCGCGCCTCATTGAGCGCGGGCAAATTGGATCAGGCGATGGATCAGGTGAACGAAGGTCTGCGCCTGGTAAATTCAGCTTCGCGCAGCGTGACCACCGAAAGCGACATGGCGGCAGTTGATCACAAGGCCATGTATGGCGAGTTGATTTCGGCGCTTGGCAATTATGATATTTCATATAAGCGCAACATGGACCGTCTGAAGAAGTCCGGCCAGAAACCCAAGAGTGTGTTGGACGAGGCTGCATATCAACGCTTGCTGAGCGAAGGTAAAAGCTTGGGTGGCAAGGGCGATTATGCCGGTGCCAATAAGTCGTTGCACAAGGCGCAGGCGATGATTACTGTGGTCCTGACCGACATGTTGCAGTCGCAGACCGTGGTGTATGACAAGAGTTTCGAGACGCCTAAAGACGAATATGAATTCGAACTGTCGCGCCTTGAAAATTATGAAGAGTTGATCCCGCTCGCCATTGAGCAGAAGCAGCCGGCTGAACGCGCCCTGGAAATGATTGATGAGCTGGTGAAAAAAGCTGCTCAGATCAAACGCGAGGGTGCAGAGGTTGCGGCCAAGGGTGATTATAAAATGGCAATCATGGCGATGGAGGCCGCGACTTCCAATCTGCAGCGTGCCTTGCGTCTTGCCGGGGTTCAATAATCTCTGGTCGGCGTGTATAGTGTGCTGGGGCCGCCCTCCTGGAGGGGGGCGCCCTCCTGTATTCCAAGGGTAGGTTTTCCGGCATGTTTCGTAGGAAGCTGATAATTCTGTGCATGGTGTTTGTGGCAACCTTGGCGATAGGGTTGTTGCCGCGCGCTGCGTATGTGCAGGATAAGTTCAGTGGTGAATTCTGGTCCGGCGGCGATCACTATCAGCTGGATAGCAGAGCGGTGCCGGTGTCCGAGGATGGCATCCATGATCCGAGCAACGATGCGGTCAAGGTATTGCAGGAGCCAGTGGAGGCAATGGCCGGCTTTCCTCGCGATAAGTCGGGGGTGATCGATTGGGTCAAGACGCTGGATCAAGGGCTGATCACGCCACGGATGAGTTTGCTGGGCGATGAAGAAATGTACCCGGTCGATTTCGATGTTATCTTCCAGAATACGGGCTCAATGCCCTATGTACGTTATCCTCATCGCCAGCACACGGAATGGCTGACGTGTAAAAATTGCCACCCCGAAATATTCTTGATGCAGAAGGGTGGTAATCCCGTTACGATGTCTGCCATCATTCAGGGAAAGTATTGCGGAGTATGTCATGGTAAAGTGGCATTTCCGCCAACCAAGAATTGTGGACGATGTCATTCAGTGCCTCGAGACGCACCGGGTATCAGATAAGCACCTGCCTGCTGGGGCTGACGGTGTTGATGTCTGGTTGCGGCAGTCTGCCGCGTGAACAGGCCAAAGAACCTCAAATCAAAGATGAAAAAGCCGCTGAGCTGGCCGAGTTGTTCCAGGATTTTAGTCTGGGCACGGCGGCGCCGCCTCCGGCCGTAGCCAAAGAAAGCAGCCGTTCCAATCTCGATATTCCCCCCGAGCTTGCGGAAGAGGCAGTAGAAGTGCCGGATCTGACAGCGCCACCGTTACCCGGTCCAAACTTTGTTGCGCCGATCAAAGTTTTTGATTGGCAGGTTATCGATGGCGGGCTGATTGGTAATGCCATCACGGGTGTGGTTCAGATTCGCTTCCAGCGCCCGGTGGCGGTGGCGGTGCGTGGCGATTTTGTCTACGTGGTGGATGCCGGTCACGATGCCGTCTTTCGTTATGATCGTATTTCCACGCGCTTGGAAAAAGTCGTCGACCTCAAAGCAGTGACCAAAGGCGAAGTGCGCGATATTTATGTGGCGCCGGATTTTTCGATTTATCTGGCGGACATGACCGCTGCGCAAGTGCTGTGGCTGGATGAAAATGGCCGTCTGCGGCAGGTGTTCAAGAATCGGCTGAACCTCGCCAAACCGGTCGGTTTGGTGGTCGAAAATAATGGCGGTCTGGTGGTGGCGGACGGGCATTATGATCAGTTGGTGCGCTTCAATGGCGCGGGCCAGTTGACCATGACCTATGGTGGCCGCGGTGCGGGTTCGGGTGAATTTATCAATATCACGTCGCTGGCGCGCGGGCCGGACGGTTATTACGTGGGTGCCCGCGTCGGCCGTAAATTGCAGGTGTTATCGGCGGAAGGGATGTATTTGTATTCCTTTGAGGAACAAAAAGTCACGTTCCCGTCGTCAATCGCCGTTGATAACAATAATCGCGCCTATGTCGGTGACTACGCAGATGATTTGATCAAGGTGTTTGATCGTGGGCGCTTGATCGGGATGCTGGGTGGCCATGGTAGTGCGCCGGGTCAGTTCAAGCGGATTGAAGATTTGTGGTTGGAAGGGCAATCGCTGTATGTCGTCGATAGTCTCAATGGCCGGATCCAGATTGGCCGCATGGCGGCGGAGCGGAGTGGTGTATTGCCGCCTGCGAAATAATGTTTACTGCCATTTATCGCAAACATAAAAATCCAACGCAAAGACGTGGAGACGCAGAGGACGCAAACTTATTCAATGTCTTTATGTCTCTGCGCCGTTACTTTTGTCATCACAATATTCTTGTTTTGTGAAACTTAAAATGCTTTCGTTATTGATACGGGACGAATATGTTTGAAATTATTGGTCCTGCGTCCTCTGCGCCTCCGCGTCTTTGCGTTAGATCTTTAATATTGATTCTGGCTCTGGTGTTGTCAGGCTGCGCCCAGGCGCCGAAGGTATTTCATTATCGTGGTGATGCACGGCAAACGGTGGCCAAGGTCTGGCCGGAGCCGCCGGAGAAGCCGCGCTATCGTTATCTCGGGCAGTTGACAGGTGAAGAAAATTTCCGTGATACGGTAGAGGCCAAGCCCAACGTAGGTATTCGCTTTTTTTACTGGCTGGTGGGATGGGTGCGTCATACCCCTGGCCCCGTGATCTTGCAGCGGCCGCAATCGGGAACAGTGGGCGCCGATGGCCGAATTTTTGTCAGTGATGTCAGTCGCCAGGCAGTGTATGTATTTGACCCGGGCGCAAAAGAATTGTTGGTGTGGGAATACGCAGCGTCGGGCGTGCGGTTTGAGTTGCCGATCGGGGTGGCAGTGGATCGTGCCGGACACCTTTGGGTGGCGGATTCCAAACTCGGCTATGTTGTGCAGTTAAATGCTGCCGGGCAGCCCATGTCTGTGGTCGGGCAGGATCGGCTGCAGCATCCTACCGGCGTGGCTTGGGATGAGGCCGCTGGGCGGCTTTATGTCGCAGATCGGGCCGATAGTGCGATCAAGGTCTTCTCCGCGGCGGGTGAGTTTTTGTTTGAGTTCGGCGGGCCGGGTGAAAAAGAAGGGCTGCTGAATGGTCCGACATATCTGTCATTCCGCGACAACACTCTCTATGTGACCGATTCGCTCAATTCCCGGATTCAGCTGTTTTCTGCGGCCGGGGAGTTTCAGCGTGCCTTTGGTCACCGCGGGATGTATCTGGGGGATTTTTCACGGCCGAAGGGCGTCGCCGCCGATCGTGACGGCAATATCTATGTGGTGGAATCCTTATACGACTATTTGTTAGTATTCAATAACAAAGGTGAGCTGCTCTTGCCACTTGGGGGGACCGGCCAGGACATCGGCCAGTTTTACCTGCCCGCTGGCGCGTGGGTGGACAACAATGGTTGGATCTATGTGGCGGACATGTTTAATGGCCGCGTGGTGATCTTTCAATACCTTGGAGATGGGAATGGGGATGCTGTGGAGGGTGGGGACACTGCTGACGCTAAGCATGCTGCTGGGCGTTAACGCCCAGGCTGATCGCGTCTCGGATATCCGCAACACCAAGCACAATTTCTCGGCGGCGATCGTGCCGGCGTTGCCGGAGGGTATTGCGCGTAACGTGCAGGCGACCACGGAGTCTCAGGTCTGCGCCTTTTGTCATACCCCTCATGGCGGCGCCAGTGTCGCAAAAGCGCCGATCTGGAATCGCAAACTCAGCGGCCAAACGTATACGCCTTACAGCTCCACTTCACTCGAATTTCAGGACATCGGTCAGCCGAATACCAAATCCAAACTTTGTTTGTCATGTCATGATGGCACGCTGGCGATTGGTGCGGTGAATGTGCTGAATCGGGTTGAGCGCCCTAATGTGACCGTCGGTGGCACCAAGCTGGATGGCACTATGCCTGAAGGCATGGGCGAGCAAAGCGGATTTACCCGGCGCCTGGGTGTGGATCTGAGCAACGACCATCCGATCTCGTTTAAATTTAATTCAGCACGTGCGTTGCGCGACCAGGAGTTACGTATTCCTGAAGTGGAGTCGCATATCGGTACGCGCGCGCCGGGGCAGCGACCATTGTTGCCGCTGGATGATGGCAACATGGAATGCGTTACCTGCCATGACCCTCACATTCGCAGTACCGAGGGCGAGAACATCAAGTTCCTGCGCGTCAATCGCTTCCAGAAGGCGCAGCCGGCAGAGAGGGCTGCGTTTGACAAGGCGAATGACATTATTTGTCTTGCGTGTCATCAAAAAGAAGGCTGGGCGCTGTCCGCGCATGCGAATTCAGATGCCACTGTTGCCGGTGGTCAGACTTATACGGATGCTGCGGCCGAGCTGCGTGATTTCCCTAAGGGGATGAAGGTGTGGCAGGCGGCATGTCTGAACTGCCATGATCCGCATACGGTGCAAGGGGCGCGCCGCATTTTGCGTGAGGGCACGGATGGGAATACTCAGATTACCACCAAGGGCGCCAAGTTTAAACAGGGTGGTAAGGCGGCGATTGAAGAGACCTGTTACGCCTGTCACTCGGCGGATGGTAATGTGTTGCAAGGTCAGGGCGCGGGTTCCGCAGTGCCGGATATCAAGACCGATTTTACGACCATGCGTGTTCACATGCCGATTGCCAGTAGCGATCAACCGGCACAGGAAGAACGGCATTCGATTGGCACTACCAATGAAATCGGTGGCGGTAAAGATTTTCTGGAGTCACGGCAGCGACTGGGCTTTGGTGATTTGAGTAATCGCCATGCCGAGTGCACGGACTGCCACAATCCGCATCGCGTGATCAAAAACCGGCAGTTCTTTGCCAATCCGGCAGCGCCTGATAATGAAGGTACGCACAATCACACCATAACGCAGATCGCCAATGATCCGACGGGCAAGCATAGCAATATTGCCTCGGGAGTGTTGCGCGGCGCATGGGGTGTTGAGCCTTATGGCTGGCCGACGACGGCTTTTGATCCCAATCAGATGCCGACGTTCGAGGTCAAGCGCGGCGAGGCTTCGGTGGGTGTGGCGCCGGCAACATTGGCCAGCAATGACGACCGGCCGCCAGAAAGTTATGTGACGCGTGAATATCAGGTCTGTATGAAGTGCCACTCCAATTACGGCTATGGTTCCAATCCGCCGCCGCTGGGAACGAATCACTCTGGGGGTACGCCACCCGGCACCAACTCGCTCTTTAATTACACCAATCAGGCGGTGGAGTATCAGTCGCCGGATTCGCATAAGGCTGAATTTAATGATACTGCGCCGGCTTCACCTACCGGCGCCTATGTCGGAGGTACGCCATGCGCCAGTATCAACACGGGAACGCTGAATGTTGTGGCGGCACAGGCAGGCGCTAATCTTTATGGCAATTATTACAACCCGCCCTATGGTGGTTACACTGATCCGCAAGGTAATTGCGTCAACTATCGCGAAGAGAATCATCGCGCCTGGCATCCAGTGATGCGGCCGACGGGGCGCACGGCGGTGGCGGGCGCAGCCAATCCTGGGGTGCAAGGATTTGTCAGTCCCGCCGATAATCAGCGCCAAGCCGATGCGAATGACTGGCAGGAGCCTTTTAACGCCGGTGTTGGCGTGCAGACCATGTATTGCACCGATTGTCATGGCAGTGACACCGCTGCCGGGACTTCAGTGCCGCGCGGTACACAGCCTCATGGCCCCGTGTGGGGACCGCACGGCTCGAATAACAACTTTCTGCTCAAGGGTGCGTGGGAGGAAAATACCGGTACCAACACGCCGGATGGTTTGTGTTTCAAGTGTCACAACTACGAGTCCTACGGCAAATCTAATCCGCAGGGGGTTATTACGGGTACAATCCGTCGTAGCGGATTCTCGCGTGAGCCGGGGCAGGCGACGGGAGCCGCGTCCTGCTTGTATGCGGCAGATGACAATCTGCACATCGGCCACGCACAAACTGGCCAGGTATCCAATTTCCGTTGCAACTTCTGTCACATCGCCATCCCGCACGGCTGGAAGAATAAAAACTTCCTTGCCAATCTCAATGATGTGGGTACAGAGATAGGTTTGACGGCAGGCACGCAAGTGCGTAATCGCACCACGGCACGTTATTATCGTGGCCCCTATTACAACGGTTCTGTACTGAAGGTGGTGAACTTCCGCCGCAGTGGTGCCTGGGTGCATACCAGTTGTGGTTCGGCAGGGACGCCGGGCAACGGCCGGGTTGGCGGTAATAACAACTTTGGCAACGTTCCCTGGATGACGGATCCTGGTGCCGATAGCGAGGCGTGTAATAATCTCCCATGATGCGCGTGTTGCGCAGACTGGCGTCGACGCGTCTTACCCTGCTGGGTATGGCGTGGCTGGCGGTGAGTGCAGGGCTAAGCTACGACGATCCGGCGGCAACGTCGGTGTGGATGTTGACGTCGCCGATGTTGTTTCTGGCGCTCAATCTCCTGGCAGCGATTATTACTCAACCTGGGATTAACAGGCGCCCCGGGTTGCTGGTGTTTCATATCGGGTTGTTCGGGATTTGTGTGCTGGCGGCAGTCGGGCGGCTGACTTTTTTTGAGGCGCGTTTTGAGCTGGGGCAAGGGATGCCTTTCAGTACAGAGATGCTGGCGGATGTGCGTCAAGGCCCTTGGCATCGCGGCGCTCTTGAGCAGGTAAATTTCACGCAGGGATTCTATACGGTGGATTACGCGCCGGGTTTGACGCGTGGCTCGACGCGCAGCCAGGTGTTATTGCCGCAGGCGAATGGAAGCGTGCGCGAGCAGATTGTGGGTGATGATAAACCGCTGCTGCTGGAAGGATATCGTTTCTATACCAGCTTCAATAAAGGGTTTGCCCCGGTGTTGACCTGGACGCCGGAAACCGGGGAGCCAGTGACCGGTACCTTGAATATGCCATCGTATCCCATGTTTGAATACAAGCAGGATAGTGAGTGGACGCCGCCGGGCAGCAAGCCCATAAAGTTCTGGTTGCGGTTGGATACAGGCTATACCAAGGAACAATCGTGGGTGCTTGATGGTCGTAAGGCTAAGGGCGTGCTGGTGGTCAATAATGGCGAGCGCCGTGTGGAATTGGCGCCCGGTGAAAGCGTTGATTTGCCCGGTGGTAAATTGCGTTACGAGCAACTTTCGACCTGGATTGGGTACAAGATTTTTTATGATCCGACCTTGTATGGATTATTTATCTCGGCGATTACCGCGGTTTTGGGTTTGGCGCATCACTACTGGCGCAAATTTGCCAGTCAGCCATTGCTGGCGACGCCAGAGCGTCGTGAGCAGGCGTTAATTGGAAATCGGACGGTGAAGGCGTAATGATGATGGTCGCGGAAATGCCGTGGTTATGGGCGGGTTTGCTAGCGTACGCGGGCGCAATGGCGATGGCTTTTCGTGGCGTCTGGCGCGTGAGTAACGGTGGTGTTGCTGTCGCTAATAGTCTGAGCTATGAGCGCTGGGTGTTGTTGGCGATCGTCACCGGTGTGGTGTTGCTGGCAATGGCGCTGGGCGTGCGCTGGGAGCGGCTTGGCCATGGGCCGTTCGTTAATCTCTTTGAACTGCTGATGAGTCAGTTGTTCAGTCTTGGTTTAGTGTATTCCATCATCTATTGGCGTGTGCCGGTGTTACGTCCGAGTGCGGTCGTGGTGATGCCGCTGATCTGGTTGCTCGGTAGTTGGATACTGATGCTGGAACCGGCCGACAGTCGACTGCCGCCAACCTATTTCAATAATTGGTTATGGGCGCATGTGAGTCTGGGCAAAATATTTTTGTCGTTTTGTCTGGTTGCTGCCGGTTTGGCGGGAGTGATGTTGTTACGTACGGTGCCGCGTTTCGCGGGATTGCTCAAACAAATGCCGGATGAAGTTCTCGATCAAATGGCCTGGCGTTTCATGATGCTGGCACTGGTGTTTGATAGTTTGATGCTGGTGGCGGGTGCGGTGTGGGCGCAGGATGCCTGGGGGCGTTATTGGTCCTGGGATGCGTTGGAGACATCGGCATTTTTGACCTGGTTGTCGATTGGCGCCGGCATTCATGCGCGATTGAGCTACAAGATTCCGTCGCGCATTGGCGCGCTGGCCATTCTTGCGATTTTCGGTTTGGCATTCATGACTTATTTTGGTACGCCGTATTTCAGTGAAGCGGCGCATAAAGGGGTGATTTAATGAGTGGTGCACTGTTGCTGCAAGATGGGAGCGAACGTCTGACGGCAGTGACCTCGGTGGTTTTGGTGAGCCTGGTGGCCGCCATGGTCGTGGGTTTCGGTGGTCGGTCACAGTTTGATCTGAAAATGCCGCAGCGAGAAACCATCATCGACGCCAAGGCCGATCCGCGTGGCCATTCGCAACAATACCGTCAGCGTGAGCTGGAAGAACGTTTTCAGCAGGCCGTGGCCATGCTGCATGCCAAAAAATACGATTATGCGATAACGGCACTGCATCGTGTGATTGCATTGGCGCCGCGCATGCCCGAGGCTTATGTCAATATGGGTTATGCGTTGATCGGGATGCAAAATTATCCCGCCGCGCGTGATTTTTTCAACATTGCACTTGAGATCGAGCCGTATCAGGCCAATGCCTATTGGGGGCTGGCGGTTGCGCTGGAGCAGATGGGGGATGTGGAAGGGGCGTTGGGCGCGATGCGCACGTTTATTCATCTTTCGCCACCCAATGATCCTTATTTGCGCAAGGCGCGCTCAGCCTTGTGGGAGTGGGAATCGACCTTGAAGCGCGGTCCGTTACCGAAAGACGAGCAGCAATGGCTGGAAAAACGCGGCCGGGAATGGACGGAGCGCAATGGGCCAGAGGCGGATTCACCCGCGATCAAACAGCACGAGATTGATTTTTCGAAGCGTTGATAACCGGGTGTCGATTTAGGGCTGTCGTGTCAGTCGTTGGGGAGAATGTGCGTGGCCCAGAGAGGTGCTTGGCGCCAGAAGCCAAACAGACCGTAAGCGAAACTGCAAAGCTTAAAATTTTTGCTCTGTCCTAAAAGCAAAAGGCTGTTTCTCGAGAAAAGACTGATATGCCCGTTACGAGGGGATGCGTACCACCATGTAAGCCTTTGTTGGGGGGCGATGTCGTTATCAGACGGCAAGGTACTGAAAATAATCAGGCCGTTTGGATCTAGCAGGGTAGATAAATGCGCCATAAGTTGTTGGACATCAGGCACATGTTCAAAGACCTCGAAGGCGGTGATCAGATCGTACTTGCCCAGCGCTTCCACCTTTTTGTCCCGATCCACAAATGGGTCATAAGACGTGGATGTCCAGCCAGCATCGCGCAGAATGCTGCTGAGCAGCCCACCACCGCCCCCGTAATCAAGATGTTTTATTGTTGACTCGTATCCCTTGAAGGTGAGCATCAAATTCTGTGCATTGGCGCGCGGACGGAGATCAATATAATCCGGGTCAACGTGGACATAATTATGGTTATAAATTCGTTGTTCAAAATCTTCCAGACGCCATTGCGAAAATTCGGGGGCAAAACAAAAGCTGCATTTTGTACAGAGGAAATAACGAATCAAAATGCCTGCGGGCGGTAAAAATTTTCCCTGTCTCTCTTCGCAGGATTTATTGAAATCGACAGCATCCAGAAAATGGCAGACGCCTCGGCAAACAGGGCATGTGGTTTGAATAAGCACGGTTCAACTCCGTTCGTGATGTTGAGAGGCTGTAAATGCCTCTGGTGCCCAGGGGTCGAGCGTGGTTTCGTGAGATTTATTCGCATTTTTAATCTTGGTGCAGAGTTGCGAAACGCGTTCGGCAAGATGCGGGTCAGCGACGGTGTGATGATGGGTATGGCCGTAACAAAGACGTTGTACGGTACGTACGATTTCCAGCGCTTCGCCATCTTCCGGAAATTCCTCCAGCCAGTGTGTTAGGCCTTGTTCCAAGGTGATGCTGTTAAAGGCGGCGAGTAATTGCGCCTGTAACGGATGCTGACTGGCGCGATCTGTGATCTCAACGGTTGTACGTGGTGGCGAAAATTCGCGTGCACCGGCGGGTTTGCGTCTGACCCACAAGGTCAGCGTTACCAGCCAGAGGAGTGTCATCATCCCGGTGGCGATTTGCCACGGCAATACTGGGTTGTAGGTGGAGCTTTCTTGGATGATTGCCTGTGGAGTATTGCTGTTCGATGTGTTTGGCATGGTGCGAGGCAATGTCGAGGCGCTGATGTTGATCGTGCGGCGTGGCAGGCTGACGATATCGGCAATGCCACGCACCGGATCGAAATACGGGATTTTAATTTCAGGAACTATGAAAGCTCCAGATTCAAGTGGCATGATCGAGAGCGTGTAGTTGGCGCGATCGGTGATGCCGTCATTGGTTTTGGTATTGTCATGCTGCGCGTGATCAGGATAGAGCTTAAGCGCAGCGGGAAACTCAGGCAGCGGTAAGTAATCTGGCAGACTAGAGACTGCGGCGGGGGCAGACAAAGTTAAGGTCCAGTTGATGGCCTCGTTTTGTTTGGCGGATGCAGGCAAGTCGCCGGCGCTGAGTTGTGGTTTGCCAATAATGATGTTGTCTGGCACGCCGGGTGGCAGTGCCTTGACAGTAACTTCCAGCTTCTGTGATTGCAGATGTTGCGGCTTGCCGCCAGCCTTAAATAAATCCACGATCGGTGTTTGTACAGAAAACGTGCCGCTCTTGTCTGGAAATATCGCCCAAGCCAGGCGTTCAATATTATAGTCAAAACCCTTGTGGCGTTGTTTTAAACGGGTACGTGGTAATTCCCAGTTGGGAAGTAACTCGATGCGTGTCGGCGTGGTTTCCAGTGTGCTGCCGAGGCTGGCACCCTCGATTGCGACGCGGTGATAGACATCGAGATAAACGATTAATTGTTGATGTGTCCACGGCGCTGAATTAGAGAAATGAGCGCGGGCAAACACTTCCGGTGCGGCATCGGCGGCGAGGGGTTTGACGTTGAGTGTGATGGCTGCGCTGCGCAAACCGTCAATGTTAAATCTAGGTATCACCAACTGGCCGCTGTGTTTGGGAAACAGTTCAACGGTTAACTCGGATGTTGAGCGACCATTGCCTTGATGCAGGGTGTAACGGAAGTCGGTCTTGGGTATGCCAAGGGTAAAGTCGCGGCTCAATAGCGAAAGATCGATGTTGGGATTAACGCCCTCGGCACGTAGACGCGTTTCGCTGTTGATCAGTTGCAGGGTGAGCGTGACGGATTCTTCGGTGCTTAGTTGTTGGCGATCAACCTGAGCAGTAAAACTGGCGGCCCAGGTGGCGGGGAGCCAGAGCATAAGGCAAATCGCAATGATGTGTCTTACCACGGTTTTACTCCTACCATGCCGCGCGTGTTTTCATCTTCAGTCGCAAAGCGGCGCTGGAGCATGGTTTTGGCGTCTTCGTTGAGATTTTGTAATTGTTGCAAAGTTCGTTGTGGAATGTCAGTTGCGTTGGGGCTGATTTTGCCCCAATTTGCGAGCGTGCTGTCGATGCTTTGCTGATGTTGCGTCGGTGCGCCATTGCCGCGTTCGGCGCCACGATGCAAATCATTGCCTGATTGATCGCCATTCATACGATTGGCAATATCACCACCGCTGCCGGGGCCGGTCTGTTGCTGCTGATCGCTAAATATGCCAGGGCGCGAAAAGAGATTCTTGCTCTGGTGTGTGCCGCCGTGTTCTTGCAGATAACGATTCACCAGCGCGAGGTTGTGGGCAGCCTGGGGGAATTGCGGTTGCAGTTGCAGGGCGCGTTGGTAAGCGACGCGGGCATCGTCCAGCTGATTGAGTTGAGCGAGAGCGTTACCCTGATTGTGGAGGGCAGCGGCTTGTTGTTGAGGATCACGGCTGGCAGTTTCGGCCTTGCGGAAGGAATTCAGCGCTTGCTGCCAGTGTTTTAACCGGTAAGCGGCCGCGCCGTGGCCGAGGTGGCCGCTGTAATGATCGAGCTCGCTATATTTTTGCATGGCGCCTTCAAAATTCTGTTTTTTCAAATCCTGATAAGCCGTTAGCTCATCCCAGGGAGCAGCCTCCGAGTCTGGGGTGGTCAATAATAACGGGACCAGGAGCAGGGCGGCGAGGGCCTCGGGGCGGCGAAAGCCGGCCCACAGAAAGAGGGTGAAGGCAGCGGTCAAGAAGAACGGAAACAAGGCCGTCGTGCCACGGCGGATCATCCGCTCAGAGATCGGCTGGGCGCGTTGATCAGCGGCGCGGGCGAGGGTAGACCAGGCAGCGGTGGATAGCGGTTGATACTCGCCGTGGCCCGCCTCGGCGAAACGTTGCAGCACGCCGGGTTGGAGCTGTGAAGTGATGATCTCGCCCTCCTGGCGCACCAGTTGTCCGTTCGGTAGCGGCACTGGACCGCCAACCGTCGTGCCCACGCCTATCGTATAAAGCGGATACCCTTGTTCACCTAATGTTCGAGCGGCGATCAGCCCGTCGCTGTCGTGGATCTCGCCATCACTCAGCAGTAGCACCAAGCCATGACCGTTTTGGGTGCCGGGTGTGCGGCGCAGGATCTTGTTCGCCAGCACCAGCGCTCGGTTGACGTTAGTGCCGGGAACGGTGACCAATTCCGGGTTCAGCGCATCGAGAAATTGCTCCAGCGCTTTTGCATCGTGCGTCAGCGGTAGCACGGTGTAGGCATTGGCGGAGAAGGTGACTAGCGCAAAGCGATCCTGTGGTCGCTGACGAATAAAATTGAGCAATTGACGCTTGGCGAGTTCGAGACGATTGGGATTAACGTCGCTGACCAGCATCGATGGCGAGATGTCGAGCACTACGACAATGTTGCTGCCAACAGGCGCGGCGCTTAATTGTTCGCCGGATTTCAACCATAATGGACCGGCAGCGGCGATGATGGCAAAACTCCAGGCGCCGAAAAACAGCCAACGGCCACGATGAGTCAGCGTCTGGTCGATGCCATGCAGCAGGCGTGGCCAGAGTGCGGCGCTGGCAAAACGCTCCAATGCTGGGTGATGAGTTTTATCCTTGCGCCATAGCCACAGTAACCATGGCAACGGCGCAAGCAACAACCATAACGGCTGCTGCCAGGCGAATTGTGACCAAAGCTCGCTCACGGCATCACCTCGCGATTGCCACGCTGCCAGGCGCCGAGTAATAGCGACATTCCGGCAATCAATGGCACCCAGAACAGATCGTTACTCGAATCGCGATTCACATCAAGCGGAATGGTTTCCAGTTGTTCGATATCGGCGATGATATTCGGCAATTCGCCGCTGGCAGTGGCGTGGTAATAACGGCCGCCGCTTTCTTGAGCCAGTTTTTGTAACATAGCCTCGTCGAGCGGTACCTCTTTCAGTTCCGGTCGTTCCATCGGGCCGCGCGGGAACAAGACTTTACCTGCATGCCCCAGGCCGATGGTGTAAATGCGGACGTTGGCGTGGCGTGCCATCAATAACGCTTCTTCGGGATGAATGTCGCCTGCGGAATTGGTGCCGTCTGTAAGCAGAATCATGATGCGTGAGCGAGTATCTTCGTGTAGCAATCGTTGCACGCCCAGGGCAATGGCCTGGCCCAACGCAGTGCGTTCACCGGCCATGCCGTTTTTAATTTCGCGCAATAAGCGCCGAACGAGTTCGATGTCGCTGGTCAACGGAGCAAGCGTATAGGCGTCATCACCAAACACCAGTAAACCGGCGCGATCATGGCTGCGGGTGGAGAGAAAATCATCGACTACACGCTTAAGTAGATCGAGACGGCTCAATGCTTGATTGTTGATGGCGTAATCAAGTGCGCGCATCGAACCCGAAACATCGATGGCAAGCAGAAAGTTACGGCCGCGTGATTCATCGAAGGTGAGCAGTGGTCGTGACAGCGCCAATAGTAATAGACCGCAACCTAGCAACCACAACCACGGCGGCCGTTGCCGGTCAGCGCCGGTTTCGGCGGCGAGTTGCGCCAGCAGTGTCGCCTGCGGGTGGATTAATGCGGGTGCGGGGTGCGGGCGGCGCAATGCCATGCGCCATAGTAGCCACGGCAGTGGCAATAACAACAACCAGAATGGTGCGGCCAGCGTGATCACGGATGAGTCGCTTCCTGTGTCAGCCAGCGGCGGGCATGGTCGAAGACGCTATGATCAAGCTTGATTATAGGTTGATTGTGATAACGCAGTTGCTGCAATTGTTCGATAGTTTTCTGCCAGAGTTCTGCATCGAACATTAACTGTGGTGGCACTTCAGCGGTAAGTTGTGGAAGGTTGAGTCCGAGTCGCAGCAAATTGGCGAGGCGAAATGCGGCGCGTTGATCGTCAATCTGTTGTGCTTGCCATTCGTCGTGCAATTGTTTCAAGCGTTGTAATGCTTCTTGTGAAGAATGTTGATGAATAGTTTGTGTGTTAGCACGTCTCTGGCGAAAGCTTAACCGTGCCACAGTGAGTAATAGAGTAAGTGCAATTATGCCACCGAGATACCAGGGCCAAAGTATTGGCTCTGACGGTAATTGGATATCCGCTAATTGCACTGTCAGAGATTCAAGTTCGGTATTGTTCATGGATATTTATTCACCACAGAGGCACGGAGAGCACAGAGTGGTTGAGAATGTATCATTGCTCACAATCTCTGTATTTCTGTTGTGATTTTTTAGGGTCATAGCAGTTCGTTGATAGTGGTTAGTGCATCATCATCAGTATAGAGAACGCAGTGTTGTATGCCGCTGCGCTTTAACAGGGAAGATAAGTTATTTTGTCGTTGCTGCATCACTTCGCGATAACGACGACGCAGTTGTGGGTTGCTGCTGTCGATGACATGGGTTTGGCCATCGTAAGGTGATATCAGTCGCAGCTTGCCAGCCGCGGGTAATTCCAGTTCGCCGCGATCAATAATTTGCAGGGCGGTGACTCTGCATTTGTCTGCTAATGGCGCAATCGCTGTTTGCAGCGAGTCGTCCCAGTGTTGAAAATCGCTGATCAATAGGAGTTCGGTGTTGCGCGTTGCAAGCCGGTCAAGATGATGGAGTTGAGTTTGTAGTTGTTTCGCCTCCTTTATTAAGTCCCCTTCCCCCTTCCAGGGGGAAGGGGGAATACGATTGGCAATACCCAACAGACGCAGCCACTGGTTTAGTTTGCCGCTGAAAGGAAAAAAGTGATCGGTCGTATTGCTGACAATGGCGCCGATTTCCGCTTGTTGTTGCAGTGCAGAAAAACCAATTAACGCAGCCGCACGCAAGGCGCGAGCGGCTTTCAATTCGCCGCGGGTAGCAAAGGCCATGCCCGGATGTTGGTCCAGCCATAACAAGCGGCGCAGTCGGCGTTCAGCGTGAAAGACTTTGACCAGCGGCCGTGGGCTGCGGGCGCTGGCACGCCAGGCGATGTGGCGTACTTCATCGCCGTATTGATACGCGCGTAAATCCTGAAGTTCAAGGCCGGGGCCGCGTTGCGTGGTGATATGCGGTCCGGCGAAATGGCCGGCGCCGCGTGTTTGCCGCTGATGAACGAGTTGCCGCGCTTGCGCGGCGAGGTGTTCGAATTCGGTATCAGAAAGCAGCGGCGCAGACATTATGGAACTGGAACGCGTTGCAACAGTCCGCTGATGAATTGAGTGTTGTCGATGCCTGCCGCGCGCGCCGCAAAGCTGAGTCCGATGCGATGGCCGAGCACGTCATGAGCCAAGTCGAGAATATCCGCCGGCTCGACGAAATCGCGTTGCCGCAAAAACGCCAGCGCCCGCGCGCCACGGGCCAGCGCCAAGCTGGCCCGTGGCGACGCACCATGCCCTATCCATGCGCTTGCCTCTGGCCACCAGGCGGTGGGATTGCGCGTTGCGCTGACGAGCGTGACGATGTAACGCTCCAGCATCTCATCGATGAAAATGTGATTAACGACATGACGCGCAGCGAGAATATCGGCGGTGGTAATCACAGCGCCACCGCTACGGGGCCGCTGACCGCGCAGTTTTTGCGTTTCGCGCTGCATGATTTCCAGTTCGGCGTCGGTGCTCGGATAATCGAGTCTCACCTTCATTAGAAAACGATCAAGTTGCGCCTCTGGTAACGGATATGTGCCTTCCTGCTCCAATGGATTTTGAGTGGCGATCACCTGGAAAATCGCGGGCAACTTGCGTGTCACGCCAGCCACCGTGACTTGTCGTTCCTGCATCGCCTCCAGCAGCGCGGATTGCACCTTCGGCGGCGCGCGGTTGATTTCGTCGGCGAGGATGATCTCGTTGAAAATCGGCCCTTCGCTGAAACGGAATTCGCCTTCGCGAGTGAGAAAAATATCGGTGCCTGTGATGTCGCCGGGAATCAGATCCGGCGTAAATTGAATGCGGCAAAAACTGAGTGCCATGCCATCGGCCAGCGTATGCACCGCCGTGGTTTTGGCCAGGCCAGGTAAGCCTTCGAGTAATATATGGCCATCGGCCAATACCGCCACCAGCAAACGCTCGATCAGCGGATTCTGGCCGACGATGATGGTTTGAATATGCTGCCGCAGTGTGGCGAATTTTTTGATCTGGTCGTGGGCCTGAGGCTCAATCGGGTGAATGCTGTTCATGTCTTCATTCTAAATGTAGGGTGGGTTAGCGTAGCGTAACCCACCAGGTTGTCGCGAAGCGACTCAAACCAATCTTTTAAGGAGTGCCTGTCGGCACGGTTGGTGGGTTACGCCGCAGGCGGCTAACCCACCCTACATTGTTGCATGAGGTGATAGTAACACGGGCGTGGCGGCGGGGTTTCTCCCCCGCCGCCACGAGCGGAATTACTCTTTATCCATCGGGCTTCCCATCATCCCGTCCATCGAACCACCCATCATGCCATGCATCATCTGGTGGAATTGTTTCATTTGCTCTTTGGTCAGGACTTTTTCCAAGGATTGCTTGAAGTTGAGGGTGTGTTCGATCAGTTTCAGTTTGACCTGGAATAATTTCTCGTAGGCGGTTTTGATTGCAGCTACATCCAGGGTATCACCACTGTAGAGCAGGCCGAGCTGTTCGCGTTGGTCGATTTCCTGGCGTTGCAAGTCCCAGGTGTTGTTACGCAGTTCGCGGCGCAAATCAGCGATTTTTTTGCGTTGGTCGGCGGTCAGGTTGAGGGCGCTTAGATTGTGCATGCTGAACATGCGGTCATAATGGTCATTGTTATCAGACCAGCCACCGCCCATCATGCCGTGGCCCATGCCGCCCATCTCCATGCCAGATCCCATCATACTGCCATGCATGGGCATATCAGCCGGGGGTTGCGCCAGGGCAGCGCCGCTAAACAGAGTTGCGCCCGCCAGGGCCAGGCGCCAGGAACGAAAGTTATGCATTGTGAAAGCTCCTTGTTGTTGTGTAGTCAGAATCCTAAAGACTGAGTCCGCAGGGAAATGGTTCCCTGGACTGATAATTATAGCCGTTTTCAAGCCCAGGCAATGCTTGAATCAACGGTAGAATTGCGGCACAGTGGCCGCCTTTCGAGTAAGGAAATAAGGTGTAATCGCATGACCCCGCAAACCAGTAACGCCGTGTATCTAGGCCCAACCCATTGGTCTCAAGAAGAGGCCGCCGCCGAGGCGCAGCGGCGCGGCTTGGGTGAACCGCTGTGGTTGGGGCGGCGCGGCTATAGCGTCGGCTGGATCGCCCAAGGGCCGGGTCAGCCTGCGTCGTTAACAGCACGTGCCATGTGGCAGGCCGGCGCCGGCGTGTTCCTGCCCACGCTGGTGGCGGCCGGATTGGAGGCACATACCGATCAGATTTCTGCGGCTCAGACGCTGATGCAACGGTTGCTGGAGGGTGAGGACGCCGCCGATCTGATCGCCGAAGCACCCTATGCCGCGCGCCTGGAACGGAGCTTTGATTTGTTGGCGGCCACGTGTGATGAAGGTGATCCCCAAGAGATCGAGACCCTGGAGTTTGACGGTCTCGACAACGGCGAGATTGTTGCCGAGAACCTGTGGGTCAAGCTCTCCTGGCTTTCCTTTGACGAAGAGGATGCCTCGCTGCGTTTCCGTTTTTCCTTCGGCATGGTGGGATATGAAGACGTGGCGGCGGATTATCTGCGCCAGCAATTTGCGGCACAACTGACCGAGGCGATCTTTCCTGAATCCATCATTATCAGCGGTGATACTGAGATCGAACGCACGCTCTGCGAAACGCTCGCCATCAAGGCCCCGGCCTATGTCGAACGCATTGTTTACTTCAACGCCCCCAATGGCGGCGCCCAGTTTCATCAGGATGTCGAACGCGGCCATCTCGGCGTGATCTTCGCCCAGGCCTATGGCCGCACCGGCTGGTTCGCCCTGCCCAAACAGACGCTAGTGGCAGAGATTCAGCGTTTCCTGGCGCGCCCTGATATCCGTCCCCTAACGGCCGCCGCCGGGATCAAGCCTAGCGATTTGAAAACCTTGTTGACCAAGGCGGCGAACCCGGCCAGCATGGCCGCCTATCTGGATGATCCCAAAAACGATCCCCTCGAAGCCCTGCTCAACCGCGTACCGGAATTTTCACGGCAACTGGTGGAAGCCGGTTACGCCTACATCCTGCAACCCGGTGATGTCATCCTCCTGCCGCAACAGGATATCGAGCATTGCTGCTGGCATTCGGTGTTTTGTCTCGACGATTTTGCCGGCGAGGCGTTGTCGTTTGCGGTGCGGGAGAGGCCGTGATGTATATGTGTAGCCTGGGTTGAGCGCTGTGCGCGAAACCCGGGGAAAAAGGTTAAAGTTGGAGAATACTCCTTCAGTAAGAAAAGTGGATTAATCGCCAAATGGTTAGCTATCGCCGCAATGTGATCCCCGGCGCGAGTTATTTTTTTACTGTTACGTTGCTTGATCGCGCTTCAAGGTTATTGATCGAACACGTTGCCGATTTGCGTGAGGCCATAGGCTCGGTGCGCGCAGAGCGCCCTTTTGAAATAGACGCTATAGTGATCCTGCCCGATCATCTACACTGCATCTGGACCCTGCCGCCCGGCGATGCGGATTATGCGTTACGCTGGCGTGAAATTAAATCGCGGTTCTCGCGGCGGATACCGGTGGACGAAGGCCGCTCCCCCGGACGCATCAACAAAGGTGAACGCGGTATCTGGCAACGGCGGTATTGGGAACATACCTTACGCGATGAAGGCGACGTGGAACGGCATATGGATTATATTCATTACAATCCCGTCAAACACGGATATGTGACCCGCGTCGCAGATTGGCCGTATTCCTCGTTTCACCGATGTGTACGGCAAGGCATTTATCCGATGAATTGGGCTGGTGATGATGTTTGTGCAGAGGGAAGATTTGGCGAATGATTCGATGGAAGTTTCACGACTGCCCCGGGTTTCGCAAAACGCGCTCAACCCAGGCTACGCTTGCTGGATGATTTTGCGGGCGAAGCGTTGTCGTTTGCGGTGCGGGAGCGGCCGTAAGTTATAGGTTAATTTACCCAACCTTTGCGATATGGATCCGATATGCCTTTAGCTAGGCGCCGAGTGGTTTCAGCAATGCCCTGGTCGAAAGCCTCTCTTAGGTGGTGCGCGTTATTGGCGCTCCAGGTCGAAATAGCTTGGTCTTTCGATGTGGTGTTTCCTGGTAATAGATAAACTGAGAGCACTGTGTTTTTATATGCAGGATCTTTTATAAATTGTGCGCGTGAGTCTTTAATAAAGACGTTGATTTCCGATTTTAAAGTAATCGAGTTTAGCGGTTCGTCAAAGTATGAGATGGTTCCTATCAGTACACATGCATCTGTGTTGATGTTGTTACAGGCGGTCTCGGAAGAGACTGCTTCGTTGGGGGATAGGCGCTTAATATTTTTCACATTAAGCCACGAGGTGGAATCTAACATGGGCTGTAATGCGGTGGCTAAATGAGTTTTTAAGTCATATTGTATCCATTGTGATAGCAGGCTGTTTGTTAAGTTGTTTGCGCTTGCTTGTCTGATTCCATCCCTGGATATGTCGACAAGAGAGAATAGTAGACCACCGCCCATGAGTGACGCGACATTAGAGCGGTCGATATTGGTCGTGATTTGGTTATTAGTAATTAGTATGACTGATGATGATTTAATTGAGCTAGCAGAGCCACTTGATAATGGTATTTGAAGAGTGGGCTGTGCGGTACATCCAAGGGTGAAAATGGTGATCACGGCCAAGCAAATGAACTGTGCGCGAGTTTGCATTGTAATACGCTACCTAATTAAATGATTGTAATTTCTACCATAGTTGTTTTGTGGGAGCAAGATATCTTTAGCGCGAATAGGCGCGAATCTCGCACGTGTAAATCCTATATCTTTTAAGCATTTCCCCTCCCCACCCAATTTTACGTATGATTGCCCACTTTGGTCAGGCATAGGTGTTCCGATGAACGAATCCATCCAAAATCCGCCCCGCAGCAGTTGGGCCTTGCTGACGCCCGCCGCCGGGGTGCTGGTGGTGGCCGGACTGTTGGCCTTCCTTGCTCATTGGGGCGGTGGCGAAACCACTCACACTGAAGAGGCCAAACTCACCACCCTCACCAACAGCCTAGGCATGCACCTGGTGCTGGTGCCGGGTGGCCGATTCACGATGGGGGGCGACAGCCCCGATCAGTCGCCGCGCCATGATGTGATGGTGGCGCCGTTTTATATCGCGGCCCATGAGGTGACTCAGGCCCAATGGCAGGCGGTGATGGGTTATAACCCCAGTCAATTCCCGGACGCACGGCGTCCGGTGGATCAGGTCACTTGGCTTGAGGCTCAGAGTTTCCTTGAAAAACTTAACCTGATCGAGGGAACCAATAAGTATCGCCTGCCGTCAGAGGCAGAATGGGAGTACGCCGCTCGTGCCGGGAGTCACAGTCGCTTTTTCTTCGGTGATGATCCGGACGAGCTGCGGAGTTATGCCTGGTTTGGGGCGGAGAGTAATGCCGGGACGCGGCCGATTGGCAGTCTGGCACCTAATCCCTGGGGATTGTATGACATCTACGGCAACGTCTGGGAATGGGTGCAGGAGTGCTGGCACCCGGATTATAACGGCGCCCCAGCGGACTCGCGGGTCTGGGGTGGTGGCGATTGTAGTCAGCGCACGGTACGCGGCGGGGCCTGGAATAATCAGTCCGAGCGGCTGGGGTCGGCGCAGCGGGGTGCTTATGTCCCGAACTTTGGCGACATCAGCAACGGTCTGCGGGTGGTGATGGGGCCGTAGGCGGGGCCGCTTGTACAATTCATTTCCAAGGAGAGCCTGGAGTGCGTGTCACAGTTTTCAACCACCCTCGGCAACTGCTCCATGCATTGCCCTACCTCGTGCATCCATGCACTCGCGTCCACCCATGGGAGGGGATATCAAATTCTCCCCTCCTCCTGCAGGAGGAGGGGTGCCCCGAAGGGGTGGGGTGGTGGCCTAGTAGGGGGCAGTCGTCCCCTGCATGTTTATGTATAATCGTCGCTCTTTTGGACGGGGATAAGGCACTGGATGCTGGGCATTAGCGATCTGGAGTGTGTGCGCGGCGACCGCCGGTTGTTTTCCGGGCTGTCGTTTGGCTTGGCATCAGGTAGCGTGCTGCATATCCATGGCCCCAACGGTAGCGGCAAGACCACCTTGCTGCGGACGATTGCCGGACTGGTGTTGCCCGAGCATGGCCGCATCGAATGGAACGGCCAGGAGATACGCAAGTTAGGCGAGGAGTTTCACCGCGAGCTGCTGTATCTGGGGCATTTGCCCGGATTGAAGTACGAGCTTACGGGCTATGAGAACTTAAAGATTTTTGGCGGTTTGAGTGGCTTTGAAGTCACTGAGGCGGCAGTAGAAGCAGCGTTGAAACGGATGGGGTTGGCGCGTTGTGTCGATCTGCCGGTGAAGGTGTTGTCGCAGGGACAAAAGCGGCGCGTGGCCTTGGCCCGCCTGCTGTTGCAACCGGCGAAGTTGTGGATTCTGGATGAGCCCTTTGTCGCGCTGGATGTGACGGCGGTGAATTTGTTGCAGGAAATTATCGCCGAACATGTGGCCAAGAGTGGGATGGTGATGTTGACCACGCACCAGGAGGTCACGC
The DNA here is from genome assembly GCA_016200485.1 of Gammaproteobacteria bacterium. Taxonomy (NCBI): domain Bacteria; kingdom Pseudomonadati; phylum Pseudomonadota; class Gammaproteobacteria; species Gammaproteobacteria bacterium. The sequence continues at coordinate 29,047 of JACQEP010000024.1, read as the reverse complement.
TCTCCGTCGGCAGTGTGCAGCATCTGCATCTGAATTCCTGATTATGTTTGCCGCGCTGCGCTGCATCATTGTAAGAGATTTAACCTTGGCGCTACGGCACCGGGCGGATGTGTTGACCACGCTGTTCTTTTTCGTGATCGTGGTCAGTCTGTTCCCACTAGGCGTGGGGCCGGAAGCGGCGCTGCTGAAGGCGATGGCCGCCGGTGTGTTGTGGGTGGCTGCGTTGCTGGCTTCGATGTTGTCATTGGCGCGTTTGTTCGCCGACGACTTTGCCGACGGCACGCTGGAACAGATTCTGCTCACGCCGCAACCGTTGCCGGTGCTGGTGCTGGGTAAGGTGATTGCGCACTGGCTGGTGTCAGGTGTGCCGCTGGTGTTGATGGCACCGCTGCTGGGTTTGCAGTACGGCCTTGAGGGCGATGCGCTGCTGATGCTGGTGGTGAGTTTGTTGCTCGGCACGCCAGTATTGAGTTTGATCGGCGCGATCGGCGCGGCGTTAACGCTGGGGCTGCGCGGCGGCGGTGTGTTGATATCGCTGCTGGTGTTGCCACTGTATATCCCGGTGCTGATTTTTGGCGCGGGTGCAGTCGATGCCACCGTCTCCGGTCTGGGAGCGGAAGGACAATTGTCGTTGCTGGCGGCCATGTTGGTTGCAGCGGCGATATTGGCACCGTGGGCAGCGGCGGCCGCATTACGGATTTCAATGGAGTAAGTAGTAGAGTTCACAATGGCGATTAATTGGTTCAAGTATGCTTCGCCCGCCAGTTTTTATCCCCTCGCTGGGCGCATTGCGCCGTGGTTTGGTGTCGCGGCGGCGTTGTTGTTTGTGGTCGGTTTGTATTTGAGTTTCTTTGTTGCGCCCACCGATTACAAACAAGGTGAAGGTTATCGCATCATGTTCATTCACGTTCCCGCAGCGTGGATGTCGATGTTCATTTATGTGGTGATGGCGGGTTGGGCCGCGGCCGGCATGATCTGGAATACACGTCTGTCGTCGATGATGGCCAGTGCCCTGGCGCCGACCGGTGCCATGTTTACCTTCGTCGCCCTCTGGACCGGTGCCTTCTGGGGCAAGCCGATGTGGGGCGCCTGGTGGGTGTGGGATGCACGTCTGACCTCCGAGTTAATCCTGCTGTTTCTTTATATCGGTTTCATGGCGCTGGAAGCAGCGATTGACGATCCGCGCCGCGCCGCGCGTGCCTGTGGCTTGCTGGCGCTGGTTGGCGTGATTAATGTCCCGATCATTTATTACTCAGTAAAATGGTGGAATACCTTGCATCAAGGCGCCAGCATCAAGATGAGTTCAGAATCATCGATGACGTCGGTCATGTTGATTACCTTGCTGGTAATGGCCTTTGCCTGCTGGTTTTATACCATTGCCGTGGCGTTGAGCCGCGTGCGCCGCATCATCCTCGAACGTGAACAGCGTAGCGACTGGGTGGCGGAGCTGGTGGGAGGAAAGCAATAATGGCCGACTTCTTTGCCATGGGCGGTTATGCCTTCTATATCTGGGGTTCGTTTGGCGTGACGCTGGTACTGATGATCGCCGAAATCGTCATGGTGCGCCGCCAGCATCGAACTTTACGCCAGCGCCTGGGTCGTATGATGCGGATGAATGCAGGAGAAAGTAATAATGAAGCCTAGATATAAACGTGGCGCGATTATCCTTATCGGTTTAGTGGGAGTGGGTGCAATTGCTGCCTTGGTGCTCAATGCCTTACAGAGCAATATCAATCTCTTTTTCAGTCCCAGCCAGGTGGCTGCGCACGAAGCCCCCAAGGATCGCACCTTCCGTCTCGGTGGTTTGGTGAAGCAGGGGACAGTCCAGCGTGCAGCAGATGGAATCACGGTGCAGTTTGATGTGACCGACAATGCGCAGACAGTGAAGGTGGCCTATGTCGGCATCCTGCCAGATTTGTTCAAGGAAGGTCAGGGCGTGGTGGCGCAGGGTAAACTGGGGCCGGACGGAGTGTTCAAGGCTGAGGAAGTCCTCGCCAAACACGATGAAACCTATATGCCGCCCGAAGTTGCCAAGGCGCTCGATCAGGCGAAAATCGCCAATTCACTGAAAGAATAATAATGTAATAACGGTTCACCACAGAGACACAGAGATTTTGAACGATTAACCTAAATTCCCTCCCGCAGGGGGAGGGTTAGGGTGGGGGTAGACAGCAATGCGTTCTCAAACTGTTTATCCCCATCCCAACCTTCCCCCTGAAAGGGGGAAGGGATCAACAGCTGTTAATGATCACTCTGTGGTGATAAATGCGGAATATTTTGGGAGAACGATTGAATGATTCCAGAAATTGGCCATTTTGCGCTGATCATTGCCCTTTGTCTGGCGCTGATTCAAGGTACGCTGCCGTTAATCGGTGCTTGGCGTAATTATGATGCATGGATGGTGCTGGCACGGCCAGTGGCACAGGGACAGTTTGTTTTTCTTGTAGTCGCATTCGGTTGTTTGACTTACGCCTTTATCAATAACGATTTTTCCGTGTTGTATGTTGCCTCGCATTCGAATTCACAATTGCCGTTGATGTATCGCATCGCTGGCGTGTGGGGCGGCCATGAAGGTTCCCTGTTGTTATGGGTGACAATGCTGGGTATCTGGACGGTGGCCGTCACAGTCTTCAGTCGTCATTTGACGGAAGAAATGGTGGCGCGCGTCCTCGGTGTGATGGGCTTGATCAGCGTTGGTTTCCTGCTGTTCATGTTGCTGACCTCGAATCCGTTTGAACGCTTGTTACCCGCGGCGCCCGATGGCCGCGATTTAAATCCCTTGCTGCAGGATCCGGGTTTGATCATCCATCCGCCGATGCTGTACATGGGTTACGTTGGCTTTTCCGTGGCCTTTGCCTTTGCCATCGCCGCGTTGTTGAGCGGTAAGCTGGATGCCGCCTGGGCGCGCTGGTCGCGGCCGTGGACGATTGTGGCCTGGATGTTTTTGAGCTGTGGTATCGCACTCGGTTCCTGGTGGGCATATTACGAATTGGGCTGGGGCGGTTGGTGGTTTTGGGACCCGGTCGAAAACGCCTCGTTCATGCCGTGGCTGGTCGGTACGGCGTTGATACATTCGTTGGCGGTGACCGAAAAACGCGGCGGCTTCAAGAGTTGGACGGTATTGCTGGCGATCATCGCCTTCTCGCTGAGTCTGCTTGGCACCTTCCTGGTGCGTTCCGGCGTCATTACGTCCGTGCATGCCTTCGCGACCGATCCGACGCGTGGTACGTTCATTCTTGGCTTCCTGTTTGTGGTGGTTGTCGGTTCGTTGCTGCTCTACGCCTGGCGCGCGCCCAAGGTTGGATTGGGCGGTAAGTTCGAGCCGGTTTCCAAGGAAACGATGCTGCTGGTTAATAACGTGATCCTGACCGTGGCTGCGGCCGCGGTATTGTTGGGGACGGTGTATCCCATCATTATCGAAGGTCTGGCGTCATTTGGCTGGTTGGCACCGACCAGTAAGGTCTCGGTGGGCGCGCCGTATTTCAATGCCGTGTTCGTACCGTTGATGGTGCCGCTGGTGTTTTTGGTGGGGATTGGACCGCTGGCACGCTGGAAAAAGGCCGATATGCCGGCGGTGGCACGCCAATTGCGCTGGGCGTTTGCCACCAGCGCCGTGATTGCACTGGTCCTGCCGTATGCCTTTGGTCAATGGTCACCCTTTGCCGCGTTGGGATTGCTGATGGCGGCGTGGATTATCACGGCCTCGATTTATGGTATCTCGCAGCGCATCAAGGCGCGGCGTCCCGATGAAACGCCGGCGATGGCGATCAAAGCGATGCCCGGCAGTTTCATCGGCATGCATCTCGCGCATATGGGTGTCGCAGTGACGATCATTGGCGTCACCTTGGTCACGCAATATCAGACCGAGAAAGATGTGAAAATGGCGATCGGCGATACGGTGACTGTCGGCGGTTATACCTTCCGTTTTGATGGTGTGATCGAGACATCGGGGCCGAATTACACGGCCAGTCGCGGTTTGATGCGCGTGTTGAAAGGTGAGGTGGAGATTGACACCATGCACCCCGAAAAACGCATTTATACCGTGCAAACCATGCCCATGACCGAGGCGGCAATCAAGACCAATCTTTGGCGCGACCTCTATGTTTCGCTGGGTGAGCCGGTGGATAACGGTGCCTGGGTGGTGCGTGTATATTACAAACCCTTTGTTGTCTGGATCTGGGGTGGCGCGATCCTGATGGCGTTGGGCGGGCTGTTTGCGATTTCGGATCGCCGTTATCGCGTGCTGGCGCGCAAGGCCGCCGCATCAAAAGAGCAAACGGTGGTAATTGCAGCGACGACAAAACCAGCGGCGGAGCAGGCGTAATGGGGCGTTATCTTATTCCTTTGGTGATTTTTGTGGCGCTGTCGGTGTTTCTCTATGTGGGACTGAGCCTCGATCCACGTGAAGTGCCTTCGCCGTTGATTGGTAAGCCGGCACCGCAGTTTGATTTGACGCAATTGCACCAGTCTGAACAACGCATCGCCCGCGATCAAATGCTGGGTAAGGTGTGGATGCTCAACGTCTGGGCCTCGTGGTGTGTGTCCTGTCGCCAGGAACACCCGGTGCTGATGCAGTTGGCGCGCAGCGGCGAGTTGCCGATCATTGGTCTTGATTACAAGGATAAACGTGAAGATGGCGTTCAATGGCTAAGTGATTTTGGTAATCCTTACACCATCATCGCCTGGGATAACGAGGGTCGTGTGGGCGTGGATTATGGTGTCTATGGTGTGCCCGAAAGTTACATCATCGATAAGCAAGGTGTGATTCGCCACAAGATCACGGGGCCGGTAACGCCGGAAGTCGTGCAGAACGAAATTCTGCCGTTGGTAAGGAAGTTGAACGGATGAAACGGGTAATCATGATCGCGGTGCTGGCATCGCTCCCGCTGTGGGCGAGTGCCAAAGAGGCTGAATTCACGGGCGGGGATCCGCAATTGCATGCGCGCGTGATGTCGGTGGCGGGCGAGTTGCGTTGCCTGGTGTGTCAGGGGCAGTCATTGTCGGATTCGAATTCCGATTTTGCGCGCGATATGCGGCAGCAGATCAAGGAAATGATGGAATCCGGCAAGAGCGATCGTGAAGTGGTCGATTTCATGGTCGAACGTTATGGCGATTATGTGCGTTATCGTCCGCCTTTTAAATCGACCACCGTGTTGCTCTGGTTTGGACCCTTTTTACTGTTGGGACTAGGTGTTGGCGTTTTGTACTGGAATATTCTGCGCCGCAAGAAACAAATTGTTGAAGCGCCGCTTTCCGATGCGGATAGACGCCGTGCCGAAACGTTGTTGCAGGATCAATCTGAGGACGGTAAGGCATGACATTGTTTTGGTTTGTGATTGGCGGTCTGACGATCGCTGCGCTGTTGTTCGTGATTTTGCCGTTGTTGCTGCGGCGGCGTGCCGAGGCCGCGCGCCTGGCGCGCAGCGAGGTCAATATCTCGATCTATCGCAATCAATTGGCGGAGTTGGAAGCCGATCTTAAGAGCGGCGATGTCGATCAGGAACAATTCGATAAAAGCCGACAAGAGATCGATCGCCGGTTGCTGGAAGACACCTCCGGTGTTGAAATGGGTACTGCCAGTGAAAGTCGTCGGCTTTCTGCAGTCACTGCGGTTGTCGCCGGTTTGGTTGTGCCCGTTGTGGCCGTGGGACTGTATCTTAAATTGGGTAATCTCGAAGCCCTGCAGCCGGAAAAGGCGAGTATGGCCGCCGCGTCGCCGCATGGTGATAAAGCCAACATGGCGGCTCAGGTCGAGATGATGGTTGGCAAATTGGCGGACAAGTTACAAAAAGACCCTTCCAATGTTGAAGGTTGGGTCATGCTGGGGCGTTCATACAGCGTATTGAATCGTTATCCTGAAGCCGTGGATGCCTACAAAAAGGCAATCCAGCTGGCGGGCGAGGATCCGCAATTGCTGGCGGATTATGCCGATGCCATTGCGATGGCGGCTGGCGAGAGTCTGGAAGGCGAGCCGATGCAGTGGTTAGAGAAATCGCTGAAGCTCGATCCCAATAACCAAAAGGCATTGTGGTTGATGGGCACGGCGATGTTCGAACGCGGTGATTTTGGTGCGGCGATGGTGTATTGGGAGCATTTGCAAAAAATGTTGCCGCCGAACTCGCAAGACGCCAATGCCATGCAGGCGAACATTGATGAAGCGCGCAGTTATCAGCAGCGGCAGGCAAAGGGTGAATTTGGTAAGCCTAAACCGAGCACGGCTTCAGCAGCAGCGGAGCAATTGGCCAAGGCGGCGCCTGTGGCAATGGGTACCGCTAAAGTTAGCGGCACGGTGAGCTTGAATCGGGAATTGTTGGCCAAGGCGGCACCTACCGATACCCTGTTCGTCTTTGCCCGTGCCGTGAGCGGGCCGCCGATGCCACTGGCGGTCGTGCGCGCGCAGGTGAAAGATCTGCCGCTCAAATTCACGCTCGATGAATCGATGGCGATGATGCCGAACATGAGTTTGGCCAAATTCTCGGAAGTGGTCGTCGGTGCGCGTATTTCCAAGTCGGGTAATGCCATGCCACAGTCCGGTGACTTGCTGGGACAGAAAAGTCCAGTCAAGGTCGGTAGCACCGATCTGGCGATTGCCATCGACAGCGTGGTGCCCTAGAGAATCGGCATGATGCCCGGCTCACAGTCCAGCCGTTTAGGTGCTGTGGGCCTGCTGCTGATGTTGGTGGCGTGCGACTCGGCCCCGCCGCCGCTGACGGATCGTCTGAGCTATGACCGGCCATTGCCGGCGCTCAAGTTAACCTCGCTCGATGGGAGCGCCGCCTCCCTCGTGGATTATCGCGGCAAGCTAGTGGTCCTCAATATCTGGGCGACCTGGTGTGAGCCTTGCCGTCGTGAATTGCCTAATCTGCAAGCTTTGAGTGAGTCCTTGGATCCAGAGCGGTTTGCCGTGCTTGGCTTGGCCGAAGATGATGACCCCCACCTGGTGCGTGAGTATTTGAACGACAAAGGGGTGCGCTTTCCCAATTATGTCGATCCTGGCCGGGCGCTGGCCACTGATGTGCTCGGGGTGCAGGTTTTCCCCTACACCCTTTTAATTGCCCCAGACGGCACCTTTATCGAGCGTGTGCCCGGGCCGCGTGAATGGCAGCAGCCCGAGGTGCGGCAGCGGCTGGAGCGGGCCTTTCGCGGTGATTACACAGCCTTACGCAGGGCGACAGCCCCATAAGCGGGTGGTAAGATTCCTGCTGTAGGGTAGTGTTACCCGTTGTTCACGAGAGGATTGTTATGAATTCATGGGCTCTGCGGCAGCTGGCCGCAATAGTGATTGGAAGCGGCGCGCTACTGGCGGCAGGTAATGCTACGGCCGCCGATGCACTCAATGGTGCCAAACTCTACAACCAGCAATGCGCGGGTTGTCACGGCAATAACGGCCATGCACAAATGCCCGGTATCCCGGATTTTCAGCGCAGCCGAGTGCTGATGCAGCCAGATGCCGATCTGGTGAAAAAAATTGAAACCGGCGGCGGGGTGATGCCTGCGTTTCGCGGCTTGCTGACGACCCAGGAAATCCTTGATGTCATCGCCCATATTCGAACCTTCAATTAATTAAACCGCATGCTGAAACGAAGTTTGATGTTAACCGCTGTGCTGCTGGCGGCAGGTTGTTCTGACTCCGCATCCACGGGAGCGGAAAAGGTTGGGCCAATCGCAAAACAAGCGGCAGTGAAGCCTGTGATGGCGGAAAAGGCGTGGAAGGTGATTGATGCCTTTGAGGTCGGTCCGGAGATTTATGTGCGTTCCATGGCGCTGGATCCGAGTGCAAACAGTCTGTGGGTGGGAACGTCCGCCGGTGTACATGAAGTAAATCTGGCGACGCAAGAGTTACGCCATACCTTTACCCGCGCCGATGGCCTGGCCAACGAATATGTGTTCGCGACTTATGTCGACCGTGATGGTAACAAGTGGTTTGGCACCAATGGCGGTGGCGTGTCGCGTTATCGCGATGACAAATGGAAAGTCTATTTCCCGATGCACGGCCTCGCCGATTACTGGGTCTATAGTTTTGCCCAGCAAAAATCCGGGCCGGTGTGGATCGGCACCTGGGCCGGTGTCAATCGCTGGCAGAGTGACGATGCCAAGCTCGATACCTATGTCAAAGAACTCGTTAACGAATGGGTCTATGGGATAGACGTTGATCAACAGGATCGTGTCTGGTTCGGCACCGAAGGCGGTGTCTCGATGTTTAATGGTCAGCAGTGGCAATCCTGGACGCATAAAGAAGGTCTGGGTGCGCCCAACGAAGACAATCTGCCGATCAGTTTCAATACCGGTCTCGGGACGCGCTCACGTCACGATTTGAGTCTGCTGACGCAAGGCGAGCCTACCTACAATCCCAATTACGTATTTGCCATTCATGTCGATCGCAAAAATCAGATCTGGGCAGGCACCTGGGGTGGCGGTGTTGGTCGGTTCGATGGTGCGAAGTGGACGAATTACAACACGCGCAATGGTCTCGCCGGCAATGTGGTGTACAGCATCGCTGAGGCGGAAGATGGTGCCTTGTGGTTGGGTACCGATCATGGCGTCAGCCGTTTCGACGGCGAAGCCTGGCAAAACTACGGGCGTAGCGATGGCGTGTTGAGTGATCACGTCTATGCGGTAGCGGCAATCCCCGGCGGCGAAGTATGGCTTGGCACACGCGGTGGCGTAACGCGTTTGGGACTAAAAACAGCAACACCAGAGGCAGGAAAGAAACCGTGAAGTTGAATCTGAAACTATTGGGTGCGGTAGTGGTGGCGGGGGGTGTGATCGGTGCCGCCTATTATTTTGGGCGTAGCAGTAGCAATGCAGTTTCGGCAACTGAGTCGGCAACGACCGCGGTTGCAGCACCCGCATCTGCGCCGCATCCGGCTGCGGCAGACCAGATGATGAATGTTGCGGCAACGAGCAACGATGTGCGGTTCAGCCACTTTCGCGTCGGTAATCGCAATGTGAAGAGTATGTTTGCCGATGGCAAATATATCTGGATTGGCACCTCTGGCGGCGTCGTGCGTTATGACACCGAGGCCGACGACTACAAGATGTTCAATAACCAGAATTCGGGTTTACTCTCCAACGGAATATTTCATATCAGCAAAGTGTTTGGTCGCATTGCTGTCGGTACTTATGGTGGTGGTTTGTCGCTGTATGATCCAAGCAAAGATAGCTGGGAAAATATCAATATTCCGCAAGGACTGGCGGATCAGTTCGTGTACGACTTGATCGTCACCAAAAAAGGCGATGTCTGGATCGCCACCTGGTCCGGCGCGAATCGTGTTAAGGGCGGGAATTTCTCCAATCCCACAGCGTGGGAAACCTTCACCATGGAGAACACGAAGGGCGGGCTGCCCAATCCTTGGGTCTATGGCGTGGAAGAAGGGCAAAATGGCGAAATCTGGTTTGCCACCGAGAATGGCCTGGCGCGTTATAAAGAGGGTCAGTGGCAAAACTGGCAGCACAAGGATGGTTTGGGCGCGGATCTTGAGTTGGTTAAGGACGCCATACAATTCAAGAGTGATCCTGGTAAAGCATCCATGCATCATGCGCGGCAAAAAGATGAGCAAGGTTTGCATAACGTTAACGTCGCCTATAACCCGAATTACGTGATCTCAATGGTGGTGCAGGCGGATGGCACGGTCTGGTGTGGAACCTGGGGCGGTGGCTTGGCCCGTTTTGACGGTAAAAACTGGCGCAACTACACCACGGCTGATGGCTTGCCCGCGAACCATATTTTTATGCTATCTCAAGATGCGAAAGGCCAATTGTGGGCGGGCACCAATCAAGGAATGGCACGGTTGAAGGTGGATGGTAAGACCTTTGAAGTCAAGACCGTGGCCGATGGTTTGTTTGCAGATAACGTCTTCTCGATGGCGAATGCCCCGGATGGCAGTGTGTGGGTCGGCAGTTTTGGCGGCGTTGCCCATATCGAAAATGGCTGGGTCAAGTAAAGGTGGTTTGTTTGCGCAGTAACGATACAGCGCAGTACGCGATTGTGAGCGATACCAGGCGATGAACAGCCTGGGGACACGTATCGCCCTGGCGTTGGCGTCGGTGCTATTTGCGCTGATGCTGGTGGCGGGCATGTTGATTGAAAATAAATTAACCCAGGCCATTTATAACGAAGAAATAGATCAGGCCAAGGTTCATGCGCAGACGCTTTTAGCCAGTCTGCGAGTGCTAATGCTCAATGGTAAAGGCACCTTGGCGCGAGAATGGCTTGACAGCATGCACGGCACCGCCGGGATCGTCGATATCGAGGTGCTGCGGCGCGATGGTAACGAGGCATTCACCGATCTGAATACTGTCAATCAGGTCAACGATTATCTTTCGGAATTAAGGTTCGAGCGTGAGCCGGTGCCACCGCATCATGCGCCCTTCCCTTCAGCGGCCGCTTTTGACCGGGCGCTTCAGGGGGGGGTTGCCGTCGATTTGCGGTTTGCGGAAGAGATTACGGTGTTGCAGCCGATAGATGCAGATCCTGAATGTCTGGCGTGTCATGGCTACGATACAAGCCATTTGCGTGGTGTGTTGAAGCTGAGCCTGTCGCGGCAGAAGGCGATTGCCCGGATTGACGAAATGCGCGCCAACTTATGGGGTATCGCCGCGGTATTGGTGATTGTGATCGCGCTGGGAATCTGGCTGGCATTGCGTGTCGGCGTCTTGGGGCCCATTGAACGGCTGCGGGATGCCATTGCCAGGGTTGGGGCGGGTGAGCGTAACATCAAATTACCGGTGCATTCGAGTGATGAGTTGGGGCAAGTCACCTCCGTGTTTAATGACATGCAGGATAAATTGGCCGCAACCGAGACCCGGATTCGTGCAGTGACCGATAATGTGTTCGATGCCATCATCACGGCCGATGAGAAGGGAGTTATTGAATCGGTAAATCCTTCTGTTGAGCGCATGTTTGGCTATGTGCGCGCTGAAATGGTAGGAAGAAATGTTTCCATGTTGATGCCAGAGCCCTATAGCAAGGAACATGATCGCTATGTGCGCAAATATCTGCTGACAGGTAAGGGGCGAATTATCAATAATCGCACTGAAACCACCGGCTTACGTAAAGACGGGGAGAAGTTTCCGCTGGAAATTTCTCTGCGTGAGATGGTATTGGTTGGACAGCGTTATTTTGTCGCCGTTGTGCGTGATATTACCGAGAGTAAGCGTCAGACGGCGGCGTTGGAGTATCAGGCTCTGCATGACGCGCTCACTGAGTTGCCAAATCGTACATTGCTCTCTGACCGTGTCCGGCAAAATATTCTGTTGGCGCAGCGCGATCATCAGCCGCTGGCGTTGCTGGTCATGGATCTCGATCGTTTCAAAGATATCAACGATACGCTTGGGCACCAATATGGCGATCGGGTGCTGCAAGAGGTGGCGAAACGCATGCGCGCGGTATTGCGCGAGTCAGATACGATCGCCCGTCTTGGTGGTGATGAGTTTGCTGTTTTGTTGCCCAGGACCAGTGCTGATCAGGCGCAGCACATTGCCGAGAAATTATTGGATTCCATTGAGGAACCCTTTGTTCTGGGTGAGCAGGTGCTGCATATTGGGGTGAGTATCGGGGTTTCGCTGTTTCCACAGCATGGCGATGATGAAGTCACGCTGATGCAGCGTGGTGATGTGGCAATGTATGTGGCGAAGCGGCAGCATGGCGGCTTTGCGGTGTATGACCCGAGCACAGATCAACATAGTCTGCGTAATCTTGCGCTGTTGGGCGAGTTGAGGGGCGCGATCGATCGCGATCAATTGGTATTGCATTTTCAGCCCAAGGTTCGGATGCATGATCGCAAGGTGTTTGGTGTCGAAGCGCTGGTGCGCTGGCAGCACCCCAAGCATGGATTGATGTATCCGGATGAATTCGTGCCGCTTGCCGAGCAGACGGGTTTGATCGGCCCATTGACTCAGTGGGTGTTGAGGAATAGCTTGGTATTGTGCGGCCGGTTACAGGCGGAAAATATTGGTCTTGATATTGCTGTTAATTTATCGGTGCGCAATTTGCAAGATACTAAGTTTCCGTCGAAAGTGGCCGAGCTGTTTCAGAATGCAGAATGTACGCCGGGACATATCCGGCTGGAAATTACTGAAACGGCGATCATGGCCGATCCGGTGCGCGCCTTTGAGGTGTTGGGGCAGTTGAGTGCGATGGGCATCAAGTTGTCGATTGATGATTTCGGCACCGGTTATTCTTCCCTGGCGCATCTGAAACAAATGCCGGTCAATGAGCTAAAAATCGATAAATCCTTCGTCATGGGCATGGAAGCGGATGAGAATGATGTTGTGATTGTGCGTTCGATTATTGATCTTGCGCACAACATCGGGATTCATGTGGTGGCGGAAGGGGTGGCCAGTGAACAGCTGTATGAGCGGGTGTTGGCGATGGGGTGTGACGAGGCGCAGGGTAACTATATTTGTGGTCCGTTGCCGCCCGATAAATTAATCGACTGGTTGACGTCGACGCAATGGAATCAGGGTTGAGCTGAAGCCGCTGCGGGAGTGGTAGCGGTCAGTGGCCGGTAAACGTCCACTTTGCGGAAGAATTGATCAACGATGTAGACGCGCCCGTTTTCGTCGACATCAATGCCCGAGGGCAGCATGTAGTTGCCCGGAGCGCTGGATTGGCCGCGCTGACCAATGACCATCAGCAGCTGCCCTTCCGGATTAAAGAGCTGCACATTGCCAAACGCGGTATCGACCACGTAGATATTGCCATCGTTGTCGGTTGCAATCCCTTTGGGGCTAAAGAATTGTCCCGGCAGCCGGCCGATGCTGCCGAAGCTGCGCAGATAGTGACCTTCGGCATCGAAGGCCTGGACACGAAAGTTGCCCTTGTCGACGACGTACAGCGTGCCATCGCGCGCGACAGTGATTTGAATCGGCAGGTTGAACTCGCCCTCGCCGGTGCCGCGCCGGCCGATAGTCTTCAGGTGTTCGCCCTTCACGGCATCATAAATTTCAATCCGATGCTCCTGGCTATCCACGCCACCGGTGTCGAGGATGTAAGCACGTAGTCCGTCAGGCGACAAGGCTATGCCTGCAGGTCGTTGTAATTGCGCTGGATCACCAATGAAACGCAGGAATTTTCCCTCGGCATCGTAGACGACGACACGGCGGGCGCCGACATCGGCGACATAGACATCCCCTTGTGGTGACAGATCAATCCCCGCCGGTTTGAATAATTCAGCCGGGGCTTCATTGTCAAATTCCTTGTAACGATTGTTCTGGAGGTCAAACATGATCACGCGTCGCTGCACGGTGTCAGTGACGTAAACACGCCCCTGGCGTGCGGCGACGGCAAAAGGTTTGACCAGGCCTTTGACTTCCGGGTCTTCGCCGGTGGCATAACGTTTTAGTTTGGCGCTGGTGGAGAGTTGCTCGACGTTGGTGCTGTAACGCAAGGCGCGCTCGAAAATAAAGCGCGGCTCATCGGGAGGTAGTGGAAAGACTGTTGGCACAACGATTTCGGTTTCCGGCGTTGATGCGCAGCCTGAAAACAATAACGGTGTGCCGATGATCAGTAATGAAGCCAGAGCGGCTGCCAGCGGCGCGCGCGTGATGTAGCGCGTCATTTTATTTGATGTGGCAGGTTTCGCATAAGCGTTCGGCACCTACACGTAACAAAAGGTTAACGTCGGGGTTGTGAACGTTATGGCAGGTGGCGCATTCCACCCGGTTTTCAAAGAGCTTCACACCGTTGGCAAAGCCATATTCATTATCGGGCGGCCAGTAATCCTGGTCCTTGGGCGTTAGCCCGGCATAATTCATCGAGATTGGATGGTCATTTTGCAGGTCGGTGCCCAAATGCTTGATCTCGATACTGTGGGCGGCGACGCCGTTATGACATTTGCCGCAGTTCATCAAATCATTGCCGCCGTTGAGTCGCATGTGCATCGCGGAGTCCTGAGCGCTGTTGAAGCCATCAGGTTTGAATACTGTCATGTCCACGGCCATGGTGCCATCGTGGCAGGAGAGGCACAGCAGACTGATCGGGCTCGGTGTTTTGACCTTGTTGTCGAGGGTGCGGCTGTCGTAGAGCGCATAGCCATTGGTGGCGGGTAGAAAACGGTTCCAGCCGGGGATGCCGCCGATCTCGGAGGAATCCACGCCCGCCTTTTCCGGCGGCAAATGGCAATAAACGCAGGGATTGCCGTAATCGGAGAAGGCGACTCCGGGCATGGCGACGACCCCGGCGCGCTGGTTGAGGCCGGTGAAATCGTGTTTCGAACCCAGGAGGGTGCCCGCCAGCACGCCGGTGCTGACCAGCATGCCGAGGAGTATGCCGATCATTCGCCAACGTTTTTTGTCCGTACCCGGAGCTATGGTCTTGGCCATTGCTAGTGTCATCCTTAAAGCATACTAAGCATCGCTTTGGTAGCGCAAATGGTTATTTTAAGGGACAATATCCGCTGATGTTGATGATAGTGTCAAATTCCCCATGCAACGGATATCTTTGAGTCAAAAACTGTGGTGGCTGGCGGCGGCCATGCTGGCGGTGGGGCAGTCCCCGGCGGCGGTGTCTGCGTCTGAGGCGGAGCAGATTTTTCGCCAGAATTGCGCGGTGTGCCATGGGGACAAGGGCGATGGCCAGAGCCGTGCCCGGTTTGGACTCAATCCGCCCCCGCGCGATTTTACAAGCCCGCAGGCGGCCGCCGAGCTGACGCGTGCCCGGATGATTGCCTCAGTCACTCATGGGCGCAAGGGAACGGCGATGGTGGGTTGGCAGGGCCGGTTGTCACAGAATCAAATCGAGGGTGTGGTCGATTTTATCCGCGCCACATTTATGGTGGCGGTCGCCCCCGCCCCGGCGGTCGTTGCTGAGGCGGCACCGCCCGTTCAGCCACCCGCTACGGCTGCGATCAGCGCCCCCCAGGGACAGCGTATTTTTGAAGAACATTGCCGCGTGTGTCATGGCGACAAGGGTAACGGTTCCACCTGGACCTATTCCGTGCTCAATCCGCCGCCGCGTAATTTCACGGCGCCGCAGTCGCGGCGGATATTGACCCGGGCGCGGATGATCGCTTCGGTGACGCATGGTCGCAAGGGGACGGCGATGATGTCGTTCTCCGGGCGGTTGTCGGAACAGGAAATTGCCAGTGTCGTCGATTACATTCGCGGTGGATTCATGCAGGGTGAAGTCATTCCCGATGCCGGCAGCGAAGGCGCGGCGCTGCCCGGTCAATCGCCGCATGAACAGTCGGCTCACGGCCAGGCGCCCGGCAGCGTCGGTTCCGCAGGCATGGCACCGAATTTTTCCGCCGATGTGGCTAAAGCGGATATGAGTTTGCCGATGCCGTATGGCCTCAAAGGCAATTTCGAGCGCGGCCGCGAATTCTTTATGAACAATTGCGCCACCTGTCACGGTCAGCGTGGTGATGGTACCGGGCCGCGTGCCGGATTCATTGTCCCACCGCCGCGTAATTTTCTGAATCCGGACTCGCAAAGTACCTTGAACCGCCCGGCCTTGTTCAAGGCGGTGGTGATCGGTAAGGCAGGAACGCCGATGCCCGCCTGGGGCAAAGTATTGGGACCGCAGCAAATCGCCGATGTCGTCGAATTCGTGTTCCAGGACTTCATCAGCCAGGGCAAGAACGCGGCTAAAAAAAAAGCCAGATAAGCTCCCCGGTACCTGCAACAGCAGCGACCGTGCCATCGACGGTCGAGGTGGCGGCCGGCAGCCGTGCCCGTAACCGTTTTGAACAGGGGCGCGACCTCTACAATTACCGCTGTTATTTTTGTCACGGTTATGCCGGCGATGCCAAGACGCTGGCAGCCAGTTATCTCAAGCCACCGCCGCGAGCTTTCACGGCAACCCGGCTCCAGGATCTGCCACGCGAGCGAATGCTGACTTCGGTGACCAAGGGGCGACCTGGTACGGCGATGAAGGGATTTAAAGACATCCTGAGTGCCGATGAAATCGAGGTCGTGGTGGATTATATTCGCCAGGCGTATATGAGCGGCACAGCGGCGCAGACGCGTTATCACACCGCGGGCAACGGTTGGCCGGATCATGAGCGTTACGCCGCCGCATTTCCCTTTGCCAGCGGTGAAATCGCACTCGACACACCACCGGAAAAACTAACAGTGGAACAACGTCATGGGCGCGAACTGTTCATGGGCAGTTGTATCACCTGTCATGACCGGGCGCGGGTGGCGGATGAAGGCTTGGTGTGGGATGCGCGGCCGACATCGTTCCCGCGCGGCGCCTATTCGCATCGCCAGCCGGATGCAGTGAGCGGTGCCACGCCTTATCATCAGCATGACGCAGCGCCCAAACTTTCAGATTTGACGCCACAGCAACGCCAAGGCGAGATGTTATTCCAGGCTAATTGCGCTTTTTGTCATGCCGCCGACGGCACGGGCAAGAACTGGATCGGCAGTTTTCTGGAGCCGCATGCGCGTGATCTGACCGATCCGCAGGCGATGGCGGGCAAAGATGCGACGCGCTTGAAACAGGTCATTCGCGAGGGTATTCCTGGCACCACGATGTCGGCCTGGCGGCACGTCTTGAAGGAACAGGAAATAGATGCCATTGTCAGTTATGTGCAAAAGGCATTTGTGAAACAGATAAAAGAGGAAAGGTAAAAGATGAAAGGGAATGTGCCGGCATCGAGCCGGCAACCAAATCGATTGAGATGCGCCGCAGGCGCGCTTTCCCTTTTATCTTTCCTCTTTTATCTTTACCCTGTAGTTCAAGGAGAAAAATAATGATCAAAGTCGGCATTGTTGGCGGCACCGGCTATACCGGCGTTGAATTGCTACGCCTGCTGGCGCGCCATCCGCAGGTGCAATTGCACATCATCACCTCGCGTTCGGAGGCAGGGATGGCCGTCGCCGATATGTTCCCCAACCTGCGCGGGCATATTGATCTTGCCTTTAGCGTGCCAAATGAAACAGCATTGCGCGAATGCGATGTCGTTTTTTTCGCCACGCCCAATGGCACAGCGATGACCATGACACCATCGCTATTGGCCGCCGGTGTGCGCGTGATTGACCTGGCCGCCGACTTTCGTCTCAAGGACGCCGCCGAATGGCAAACCTGGTACGGCATGCCGCATGCGTGTCCTGATTTGCTGGCAGAAGCCGTGTATGGATTGCCCGAGGTGAATCGTGCGGCGATTGCCAAGGCGCGGCTGGTGGCTAATCCCGGTTGTTATCCCACCGCCGTGCAGTTGGGTTTTTTACCGTTGCTGGAAGCAGGCGTGATCGAGCGACAGGGCTTGATCGCCGATGCCAAATCCGGTGTCAGCGGCGCCGGCCGCAAGGCGGAAGTGCATGCCTTGTTGTGTGAGGCCAGCGAAAGTTTCAAGGCCTATGCCGTGCCGGGGCATCGTCATTTGCCCGAGATCAGGCAAGGGCTGAATCACGCGGCGGCGGGCGCGAGTCTGACGTTTGTGCCGCACCTGACGCCGATGATACGCGGTATTCACGCCACGCTTTATGCGCGACTGACCAAGGACACTGATTTGCAAAAGTTGTTTGAGGCGCGTTATCGCGACGAGCCATTCGTTGACGTGTTGCCTAAAGGTGCTCATCCCGAGACCCGCAGCGTGAAAGGTGCCAATACCTGTCGCATTGCCGTTCATCGGCCACAGGACGGTGATACCGTCGTCGTGTTGTCAGTGATCGATAACCTTGTTAAAGGTGCGGCGGGTCAGGCGGTGCAAAACATGAATATTATGTTTGGATTTGATGAGCGGGCAGGGCTTGAGACTATCGCGTTGCTGCCGTAAACCTTAGAGGTAAGAATAAGGATGTTTCAGGTAAACCAAGATGAAATCCGGTGAATTCATAATTGCGCACCATCACCCGTGGCGGCATCGGTTGCTGATTGGTGGCGCCTGGTTGGGCGCGGTGGTGGCTGGCTGGGGATTTTATGCCTATGGCCAATACCAGGGAGGTTATGATGTGATCGAGGCCTCCAAACAACGCCTGGAATTGCACGGCAAGCTCCGGGAGATAGAGAGCGAGCGCGATCAATTGCGGATACAGCTCGCCGCCTTGCAACAGGGGCAGGTGATTGATCAGCAATCCTACGGCACCGTGCGCGGCGATCTCAAACAATTACAGGAGGAAATCCTGGAATTGCGCAAGGAAGTGGAGTTTTATCGCGGCATTGCCTCGCCGACGGAACGGCAGGGGGGGATTGCTATTCAATCATTCAAGGTGCAGCCCGCCGGTGAAGGGGGACTTTACCGTTTTGAATTGGTGATTACTCAGGTGTTGAATAACGGTAATAATGTGGCGGGCAATCTGCGGCTGGCGTTGGAAGGTACTGTTAATGGCCAGTCACGTAGTATTGATTTTAGCGAGATCAGTCTCGATCGGAGTGTGAAATCAAGTTTCCGTTTCCGTTACTTCGATAAGATTAGTGGTGATATTCGGCTGCCGCCGGGTTTTATAGCGCGTAACGTGCACGTTGAAGTGGCGGCCAATGGCCGGAAGAGCGTTGAAAAGAATTTTGCCTGGCCGGCGGGTTAACGCCGGGTTTGGAAAATCAGGCCGGACCTTCGTAAATGATGCGCCAACTGCCGTCTTCCTCAAGGCGCCAGAATTGTTGCTTGCGGCTGATGTTGGTGAGGTTGTCGCTGCGGTAATCCTGTTCGAACGTAACCACGCGTAATTTCTCATCGCCGGGGTAGTTAAAAATGGTGACGCCCTTTAGTTCCACGTTAATGAACTGCTTTTGGGAATTTACCCGGCGCTTATATTGCGCCCAAGTCTTGTAATCCATGTCTTGATTGGAAAAGCGGTTTGAATAATGGCTCAGATAGCGTTCGGGGTCGCGGCTCTCCCAGTCGGATTTCCAAGTGTTGAGCACGGCATCGAAATCCTGGCGTTGGGTTAAAACGCTGTTGGCAGAAACCCATTCGATCTCCTCAGCAATGATCACCGGGGTCCGTCCCACTTGCAGCATTGGTTTAATCGCATCCAGGTCAGTGTTGCTCATGGTGACGCAGCCTTCGCTGGCGCGTGGCTGACGGCTAAAGGTGTCGCCTTGTGTGCCGTGTAACCAAATACCAGAACCACTTTTACCATGGCGTTGATCCCAGGTATTAGGATAGTTCAGGGGAAAGGCGCCGCTGCCATACAGGTCAGGCAATTTGGCGATATCCAGAGATTCAGTGATTTGGTAAACCCCAATCGGGGTACGCAGGTCACCTTCACGCTGTTTAATGGCGCCGTTTCTGCCGATGGAAACATAATAATCCGAGACGAGTCGCGGTTGATCGGGCTGGTTTTCGTAGAGATACAGCCGCGAGTGGCTGATATCGACCACGATCGCATATTTGATTGCGGGGTCAAGATTTAAAATATAAGCGGGGATCTGTTCATCACCCGGATGGGCCACATGATGTTGCCAGCGGACTTGTGCCTCACTGCGCAAGCCATTCACGGCATCGCTCTGCGTGGCGGTGCCGCCAAAATCCTGGATCGGGCCGGCCTTGGCCATCAACAGATCGCCGTAGATCAATTGCGCCAGTTTGAATTTGGGATTGGTTTGCACCAGGGTTCCCAGCTTTTCCAGCGCCCCATCAAGCTGATCGTCCTGGATGTCCTGAAGGCTGTTGATCAATAATTGTTCGTATTGATCGTTGAGCGGTAACCGGGAGTCACTTTGACTACTGTTGTTTGAGTCCGCAAAAACAGAAGACGCACTTGCCAGCGTCAGCAGCGCGCAGAGTCCTAGTTTTGATGAAAATGCCTGCATCATCGTAATATGGTTTCTTCAATAATCAGCCAGTGGTTGTCCTGTTGTTTCAGGCGCAGTTGTTTGCGCACGGTATCAGAAATACGGTCGGAGCGATAATGTTGCCGAAAAACAGCGCTCGCCGTTTGTTCATCAATCATTTCGACCTGCAATCGATCCACTTGTACCTTGATCAATTTGGGCCGGGTCAGTCGTTCCTGGCGCTGCTGTTCCCAGTCGGCGCGAGAGGAGGCCACGTCGCTTGGAAAGTAGTCCGGGCTGTAGTGACCAAGATAGCCTGAAACGTCCTTTGTGCTCCAGGCCCGCGCCCAACCTTGAACCGTCTGCGCTATATCCTTTATATCGGCCTTTTTTGCTTTATCTTCAATACGTAAGCTTGTGGCGGCAGGGGGCTGGCCAGACGCAGCTGAGGGGGTGGGCGCGGGGGGCGCAATCGCCACTTTTTCGACCCCAGCCTTGATGGGGGCGGTGGCCACCGGGTGCAGACTGTCGATCAGGGCCAGCGGCGCCTCATTCTGGCTGGCACCTGCCTTGAGATTGAGTGCCCGATCATAAGCGATTGCCGCCAGTTTTTTGTAAATCTGGCTCAGATTGTTGTGGGCTGTGGCGTAACTGGGGTGGGTGGCCAGTGCGTGTTCCAGGGCTTGCTGGGCCTTCTCATATTCCCCGGCCTTGGCATAGAGCACGGCCAGATTGTTATAGGGCTCAGGTAGATCCGGGCGGCGACGGGTGATTTCTTCAAAGCTGGCAATGGCCTGACTGGGGTTGCCGCTTTTGCTGGCGGCAATACCCTTGAGAAAAAGCGCATCGACATCGCCAGGGTTTTTTTTGAGGTAACTGCTGGTTTGGGCAAGGGACTCTTGCCAGTTCCCTTGCTGGCCAAGCTGGCGTGCCTCGTCAAGAGGGGTGGCAGCGTGGACGCTGCTGAGCAATGTAATAGACAAGAAAAATAC
This sequence comes from Gammaproteobacteria bacterium, assembly GCA_016200485.1. Classification (NCBI taxonomy): domain Bacteria; kingdom Pseudomonadati; phylum Pseudomonadota; class Gammaproteobacteria; species Gammaproteobacteria bacterium. Next base: position 8,392 of record JACQEP010000024.1, on the reverse strand, counting down.
CGTTATTTGCCGCACCCGCATCCCCTTTTGGCCCCTGCTCATAGCAGTGATTTTATATCGCCGGAGTCAGTTACTTCAATTTATTAATTTAATTGGGATTACTACAAGCTGTGGCCGCCGAGCTTCTTGGCGACTTGATGCTTGTTCCAGAGAATGCCCAAGGTAAAACCAAGCCCCGCGAGGGCGGCGAGGGCAATGAATAAAAATAACCAGTCGCGATGGCGAGTAGGATCATCGCCCCGAATATCGGACAGGCTTTGATGCAGGTTATAGACCTCGGTATTCAAAACTTCTACCCGGCTCTGTAATTGGCGATTTTCGGCCAATTGTTGTTCCAGTTGATTGCGCAGCTGGATGATTGATTGTTCGGCCTTGTGAACTTCTTGGTCGCTCGTTGGCTTATCGATTTGCGGTTTGTCGATTTGCGGCTTGTCGTTTTGGGCTTTGGTTGGGGGCGTGTGTACGGCGTAGATGCTCTTGATCCAGCCCTCGACACCGTTTTGGGTGCGGACTCGCCAGTAGTCACCGTTATTTTCGAGGAGTTCCAGTGCATCGCCTCTTTGCACGACGGTGAGGGGGGTGTCTTTGCTGCCTGCTTCGGCGCGTACGCCAACGCGATTAGCGCCGCTGACGTAAACGGTTTCGGCTTGGGTTATCCCTGAGGTTGCCAAGCTAAGCAGCAGTATCAACAGCGATGCTCGTGTCACGGTCCTAGTGATCCCTTACGTTGTAGCTCTGTCCTAATAAAATCCATCTCAACTCATCGGTGTGCAGTTCAAATTCTAGCCGGAGTGCGGGCGCGGCCAGAACGCGGGTTGCACCGTACTACCTAACTTATCGGCGCGCCTCGGATTTTTCTTTAGTGCAGAAAATTATTGGGTATGACTTCCGGCGTGCTAAATTCTATTGCCCTGCGGCCGATAACCAGGGGTACGGGTATATGGATTTCATTGAACGGAGTCAGGCCAAACTATGTTCTCCAACGGTAAGCGGCACAAAATCGCCAAGATCGACTCCTTGATCGGGCAAAATACCGAGATCAAGGGTAATATCGTCTTTAGCGGAGGATTTCACGTCGATGGCAAGGTGATCGGCAATATCCAAGCCGAAGAATCCTCCTCATTGCTGACACTGAGTGATCATGGCGTGATTGAGGGCGAGGTGCGGGTACCCAATGTTATCCTCAATGGCCGGGTCTTGGGCGATGTCTATGCCTCGGAGCGGGTTGAGTTGGCGGCCAATGCCCGGGTGACCGGCAATGTCTATTACAATCTCATCGAAATGGCGATCGGTGCCGAAGTGAATGGCAATCTGGTGCATCGCGTCGATGCCGAGGCCACCGCCATGTCCGAGGGCTGGTCCCGGGAAGACAAAAAAACCGTTTAATTGCAGTGGGTTACAAAAATAGTTAGCCCAGGTTGCACTTTCTGGGGGCAAAAATGAGGTATAATTTAGCCATTAATTTCTCAACGCTAGGTGCAACATTATGAATATGGCCGCTACTCACGCAGATGAATTTCCTCCAGTCATGTTTTCTGACGGCGCTGCCGCCAAGGTTAAAGAGCTGATCCAGGAAGAAGGCAATGACGCCCTCAAGCTGCGGATCTATGTCACGGGCGGAGGCTGTTCCGGCTTCCAATACGGATTTTCCTTCGACGAGTCGATTAATGACGGCGATACCGTGGTCGAAAAAGACGGTGTCCGTTTACTGATTGATCCGATGAGTTTTCAATACCTCAATGGTGCCGAAATTGATTATTCCGAAGGTTTGGAAGGCGCTCACTTTGTGATTCGCAATCCAAATGCATCCACGAGCTGCGGCTGCGGTTCGTCATTTTCCGTCTAAATCTAAATCTGATAGCTCCAGTCTTCTAAATGCCGCCGCCATCTCCGTGAGGGGACAGCGGCGGTTCTCTTTTGCTATCCTTGCGCATTCGGTTCCAAGAGGTGCGTATGAGGTGCATATAGCGATGTCTGTAGCGGTGAATAATTATTTGCCTGGTCTCGAAGGGGTACCGGCGACCAAATCGAATATCTCGTTTATCGATGGCGATAAGGGTGTGCTGGCCTATCGTGGTTATCCCATCGAGCAGCTTGCTGCACAGAGTAGCTTTGAAGAAGCGTCGCTGTTGCTGCTGGATGGGCAATTGCCCACCGCTGCCGCCTTGGCTGAATTTGATCAACAGTTGCGTCAAAACCGGCGGGTGAAATACAACATCCGCTCCATGATGATGAGTCTGCCTGTTTCAGGACATCCGATGGAGATGTTGCAGACGGCGGTGGCCAGCCTGGGGATGTTTTATCCCGGCACCGAATATTTGGCGGCGACGTCGTCGAACGAAAATCTGAAATACATCCACAGCATGTCGGTGAAGATCATCTCCCGTATGCCGGTACTGGTCACCATGTGGGAACATATCCGCAATGGCTACGACCCGATCGCCCCGCGACGGGATCTGAGTCTGGCGGCCAATTTCCTGTACATGTTCAATGGCGAGGAGCCGGATCCGTTCTGGTCGCGGATTCTGGATGTGTGTCTGATCCTGCACGCCGAGCACACCATTAATGCCTCGACCTTTGCCGCCCTGGTGGCGGGCTCGACCTTGGCCACGCCCAACGGTGTCGTTGCGGCGGCCATCGGCACCTTGGCCGGCCCCCTGCATGGCGGTGCCAATGAGCGGGTGGTGGACATGCTGGACGAGATCGGTGCGCCGGAGCGGGTGCGTCCGTGGCTGGAATCCAAGCTGGCGGCTAAACAGAAAATCTGGGGCATGGGACATCGCGAGTACAAGGTCAAAGACCCGCGAGCAGTCATTTTACAGGGGCTGGTTGAGCAGGCGGTGACGCATGTCGGCGGCGAGACGGCGCGCTTGTTTGATACGGCGCTAGAGCTGGAGCAGGCCTGCATCGAGCGTTTAGGGCCAAAAGGTGTGTATCCCAACGTCGATTATTATTCCGGGATTTTGTATCGGGCGATGGGAATCCCGGTGGATCAATTCACTTCGGTCTTCGCCGTGGCGCGTAGCGCGGGTTGGCTGGCGCATTGGCGCGAGCAGCTTGCCGACAATCGTATTTTCCGGCCAACACAGGTCTATACCGGTGCGCCGATGCGCGAATATGTGTCGGTGCAACAAAGATAGTTGCCACCGCCCTCAAAAACGTCCTCTTCCAGGAAGTGCTGGTGTTATTTCAGGACTCGGTTCGCAAACCGATGAAGTGAGTGGCTTAAGCCGGTTGCGGCCAAGGCCGAATTTTTACGCGGGATAAATTGCGCCCAAAATCACCGGCCTCTGTGCCCCGGTTACGCCGGGCAAGTTGCCGGGCAGTCCGCTCAAGGTCTGCTTTGCCAGCCAGGCAAAGGCCATGGCCTCCACCCAGCCGGGATCGACGCCAAGCGCTAGCGTGGTGTCGAGTCGGATCGTGTTGCCTAATCGCGTCGCGAGTTGTTGCATCAACGTGCGATTATGCGCCCCGCCACCGCAGACATACACCTCCCGCGTTGCCGGAGCATAGCGCTTGATGGCGGCGCTGATGCTTTCTGCAGTCAGTGCGCACAGCGTGGCCTGAATGTTTTGTGCGGTGTCGTCGCTTTGTTGTTGTGTCAGCCAATCGAGATTGAAATATTCCCGGCCGCTGCTCTTGGGTGGTGCGGCGCTGAAATAGGGATCCGCCAATAATCGCTGTAATAGCGTTTCATTCACCTTACCATTCGCGCCCCAGCGGCCATCTTGATCAAAGGCGTGACCGAGGTAGCGTTCACACCAGGCATCGAGCAGGCAGTTACCGGGTCCGGTGTCAAAGCCGCGGGTTTGTGCTGGCTCGCCTGGGAGCAGGGTGACATTGGCAATGCCGCCGATGTTAACCACTGCCCGCGCGCAGCCAGATTTGCCAAACACGGCCTGGTGAAAAGCCGGCACTAACGGCGCACCCTGGCCGCCCGCTGCGACGTCACGGCGCCGGAAATCGGCGATGGTCGTAATCCCGGTGCGTTCGGCAATGATATTAGGATCGCCGATCTGCCAGGAAAAGGCAGGCCTGGTGTTCGGGCTGTGAAATAGCGTCTGACCGTGACTGCCGATGGCAGCGATAGTGTCAGGGTCAACCTTGGCATGATGTAGCAGCGCCAATACCGCATGGGCAAAGCAATCGCCCAGTTGGGCGTCAAGGGCGCCGATAGTCGCTGCAGTGACCGGTTGGCCTGCCGCCACACGCAAAATGGTGGGCCGGATCTCTGCCGGTAGCGGCTGACTATGGTGGGCGATCAAGTGTGGCACATCAGCCTCAAAGCGTACCAAGGCCGCGTCGATGGCGTCCATACTGGTGCCCGACATCAAGCCGATGTAGCTGTTCATGATTAAGGGTTGGCTAAAGCAACGCGGGTGCGTTTAATCTGGTCGATACGTGCCAGCATCTGATTGGCGTGCTCATTAAACGCCTGCCGATATTTTGCTGGTAGTGGATCGGCGTTTGGTAAAGCGATGGTCAACGGATTGCGATGAATGCCGTTGACGCGGAATTCATAGTGCAAATGCGGGCCGCTCGCCAGACCGGATTTGCCGACATAGCCGATAATCTGACCTTGGTTGACCGAACTGCCGGTCTTGATGCCGCGGCCAAAGGCGGACATGTGGCCGTAAAGGGTGCTGTAGGTGTTGCCGTGTTGTACGATCACCACATTTCCATAACCGCCCTTCACGCCGCGGAAGGTCACCTTGCCATTGCCCGCGACCTTGATCGGCGTACCGATAGGGGCAGCGTAATCCACGCCTTTGTGGGCGCGGATGGTATTCAGAATCGGATGCAGACGCTTCATGTTGAAGCCGGAGCTGACACGTGAAAACTCTACCGGGGTGCGGATGAAGGCCTTGCGCTTACTGTGCGCGTCCGGGGTGTAATAGTCGGTATGGCCGTCCGGGTCGGTATAGCGAATCGCCTGATAGCTTTGTCCCTGATTGACGAACTCGGCCGCTAGGATATGGCCATCGCGATACTTTTCACCGTTGACGTAGATTTCTTCATAAAGCACGGTAAAGGTATCGCCTTCGCGCATGTCCAGGGCAAAGTCCACATCCCAGCCAAAGATGCTGGCCAATTCCATGGTGGTGCGGTCCGAGAGTCCGGCATCCTGGGCGCTCGCAAACAGGGAGCCATCAATCGTGCCGGTGGCCTGCCGTGTCCGGTGCTCGATCTCGGGCTCGATAATTTGCGCGTTATAGCTATCGTCTTCGCGTTGCAAATGCAGGGTCCGCCCCATATCAAATGCATATTTAAGCTCGGTCAGGCTCTGTTGCTTCTGATCGATGCGCAATTCCAGGGTTTCGCCGGGGAGTAGGTTGCGAAGATTGTTCTTGGCCAGCGGCGCCAGGGTGACCTTGTGCAATTCCTGGCTGCTCAGGCCGTAACGGGAAAAAAGAGAAGAGAGGTTGTCCCCTTTTTGAACGGTTACCGTTTGCCAGATGCTCGCGTCGGTACCCTCGTCATTGGACTTGGTCAGTGCGGTTTCGTCATGCGGCGGCACTTCAAGGGGTAGATTCATATCGCTAGCCGGTGCCAGAATGCCAGCCAGCGGGCCGCGAATGGCCTCGGCAGCGTCCGGCAACAAGCCAAAAGCGGCCCCGACCACGGTGATGCCGCCCGCCATCAAATACCAATGCAGATGCTTCTTTATCATACCTGCCTTGGTAGTCGGCCGCTGCGGGCTCTTCCTAAAGGCCTTATGGGGTCGAAATTTGACGCCGGTCACACCAGATCCTTCTGTTACATCCCTTTTCAAGCCCAATACCTTAGCCGCTGAGGCCAGGGTGGTCAACGTGAAAAATGGGCAAATTTTTGTTTTTAGTGTAAAAGCGTTCATATTTATACTATTTGTCTCGATTGGGCGACACGGAAAGCGGTGATGGTGATGGCAACAGTGATGGAACAAATGGCGGTGATTAAGCGCGGTGTGGCGGAGTTGCTGCGCGAAGAAGAATTGGCTGAACGTTTAAAAAGTGGTCGCCCATTACGGATCAAGGCCGGCTTTGATCCGACGGCGCCGGATTTGCATCTCGGGCATACCGTATTGCTTAATAAGCTGCGTCAGTTTCAGGACTTGGGGCACGAAGCCATTTTCCTGATCGGCGATTTCACGGGAATGATTGGTGACCCTACGGGTAAAAGCGCCACGCGCAAACCGCTGACGCGCGATGAAGTCATCGACAATGCGCGCACCTATGAGCGCCAGATATTCAAAATTCTCGATCCGGAAAAAACGCTGGTGATGTTCAATTCCAGCTGGATGGGCGAAATGAGTGCGGCTGACCTGATCCAGGTGGCCGCCAAGCACACAGTGGCGCGCATGTTGGAACGTGATGATTTCGATAAACGTTATAGCTCCAATCAACCGATTGCCATCCACGAATTTCTCTATCCGCTGGTGCAAGGTTACGACTCGGTCGCGCTCAAGGCGGACGTAGAATTAGGCGGCACCGACCAGAAATTTAATTTGCTGGTGGGGCGGCAGTTGCAGGAACAATACGGCCAGAAGCCTCAAGTCGTACTCACCATGCCTATTCTTGAGGGCTTGGACGGCGTACAAAAGATGTCCAAATCGCTGGCCAATTACATCGGCATCGCCAATGCACCGGAAGAGATGTTCGGCAAAATCATGTCGGTCTCCGATGATTTGATGTGGCGTTATTTCGAACTGCTGAGCTTCCGGCCGTGGTCGGAAGTTGAAGGTCTTAAATGTCAGGTGAGTGACGGACTCAATCCCCGCGACGCCAAATTCCAGCTCGGTGAAGAAATTGTGGCCCGTTTCCATGATCCGGTCGCCGCTCGCGCCGCCAAAGAAGCCTTTATAGCTCGCTTCCAGAAGGGTGTCCTGCCGGACGACATGCCGCAAGTAGAGTTGGCGGGCCCGCTGGCGATTACCTCCGCACTGAAAGAGGCAGGTTTAACCCCGAGCACCTCCGAAGCGCGGCGCATGATCCAGCAGGGCGCGGTCAAGCTCGATGGCGAGCGGCTGGAAGATGAGGGGTTGGAGTTAACGTCCGGGTCGGCCGTCGTTGTCCAGGTGGGCAAGCGTCGTTTTGCACGCATGATCATCAAGTAAATAAATATCCAATCAGGGCTTGTCAGCGGCAGGTTGGCCTGTATAATGCGCGCTCCCTGGTGCTGTGGTAGTGGTGCTTCAGGGGGCAAGAAACCCGGTTCAATCGGGTGCTTGACGAAGTAGAAACGGTGCGTATAATGCGCACACTCTTGATGGCCGGTTCGGCATCAGAGGCAAGCGGAACCTCTTGAAAATTAATTTAAAAGAGATGCTTGACGAAACTGAAGCGCTCAGTATAATGGCGCCTCTCACGAAGGCCGGTTCAATCGGCGCCGCGAGAAGGTCAACGAAACAGGTTGACAGGGAACGGGAAGCTGGTAGAATCTCCCGCTCTTGATTCAGAGGTCACTCTGAATGCTCTTTAAAAACTCAATGAATTAAGCAATTTGTGTGGGTGCTTATGTCGATAGTTCGTTTCGGCGAAAGAATCGATGTAAAAGCAACCAAGTCAAACTTAAACGTTTTGACAGGGTTTGCTCTTCATCAAAAGGCTTGGTTGTAGCTTATACAACCGCAAACTTTTAATTGAAGAGTTTGATCCTGGCTCAGATTGAACGCTGGCGGCATGCCTAACACATGCAAGTCGAACGGTAACAGGCCTTCGGGCGCTGACGAGTGGCGGACGGGTGAGTAATACATGGGAATCTGCCCATCAGCGGGGGATAACTCGGAGAAATCCGAGCTAATACCGCATACGCCCTACGGGGGAAAGCGGGGGATCGCAAGACCTCGCACTGATGGATGAGCCCATGTCCTATCAGCTTGTTGGTGAGGTAACGGCTCACCAAGGCTACGACGGGTAACTGGTCTGAGAGGATGATCAGTCACACTGGGACTGAGACACGGCCCAGACTCCTACGGGAGGCAGCAGTGGGGAATATTGGACAATGGGGGCAACCCTGATCCAGCAATGCCGCGTGGGTGAAGAAGGCCTTCGGGTTGTAAAGCCCTTTCGGCTGGGAAGAAAAGATTACGGTTAATAACTGTGAGTCTTGACGTTACCAGAAGAAGAAGCACCGGCTAACTCTGTGCCAGCAGCCGCGGTAATACAGAGGGTGCGAGCGTTAATCGGAATTACTGGGCGTAAAGCGCATGTAGGTGGTTTGATAAGTCGGATGTGAAAGCCCCGGGCTCAACCTGGGAATTGCACTCGATACTGTCAAGCTAGAGTATTGTAGAGGGAAGCGGAATTTCAGGTGTAGCGGTGAAATGCGTAGATATCTGAAGGAACATCAGTGGCGAAGGCGGCTTCCTGGACAAATACTGACACTGTGGTGCGAAAGCGTGGGTAGCAAACAG
>JACQEP010000023.1 GCA_016200485.1 Gammaproteobacteria bacterium | reverse complement strand
TCGAAATGGTCATGCCCGGCGACAACGTCGGCATGGTCGTGACCCTGATCAACCCGATCGCGATGGAAGAAGGCTTACGCTTCGCCATCCGTGAAGGCGGTCGCACCGTCGGCGCAGGTGTCGTCGCTAAGGTAATTGAGTGATAATAGCGAGCTGCAACCCGCCGGACGCTGGGTTGTAGTTCACGAGAAAATAGATGATTTCGAGCGGCGCGGGTGGTAACCTGCGTCGCTCGTTACTCGTTTCTCAATAATGATTAATTTAGGCCAGTAGCTCAATTGGCAGAGCGGCGGTCTCCAAAACCGCAGGTTGGGGGTTCGAGACCCTCCTGGCCTGCCAAATCGGCAGGATCGATAGTTGGATGATGGACAAGGTTAAGTTGGCAATCGCTGGGCTGATTCTCGCAGGAGGCATCACGGCCTTTTATTATTTCGAGGATCAATCGCTGTTTCTGCGAGTGATCGGGTTATTGCTGGCAGCGGGCGTGACGCTTGCGGTCGCTTTCCAGACGGAAGTCGGACGTCGTACCTGGGGCTTTGTGGGTGAAGCCCAGCTTGAAGTAAAGAAAGTGGTGCGGCCGACGCGCAAAGAGACCCTTCAAACCACCGCAGTAGTGGTCGGGATGGTGTTTGTTGTGGCGTTGTTCTTATGGTTGCTGGATTCGACATTGCTGTGGTTGGTTGAAGCGTTGACCGGTCAAGGGAGTTAGGGGCATGGCAAAGCGTTGGTACGTGGTGCATGTTTACTCTGGGTTTGAAAATGCAGTGCGGCGTTCCCTGGAGGATCGTGTTCGTCACGCGGGCAAGGAAGAGCTGTTTGGCGAGATATTGGTGCCAACAGAGGAAGTGGTTGAAATGCGTGCCGGACAAAAGCGCAAGAGCGACCGGAAATTCTTCCCCGGTTATGTCCTGGTGCAAATGGAAATGAACGATGAGACCTGGCACTTGGTCAAGGAAGTACCGAAGGTGATGGGCTTTGTCGGTGGTACCAGTGATAAGCCGGCACCGATCAGTGATAAAGAAGCCACGCGTATCCTGCAACGGGTGCAGGAAGGCGTGGAGAAGCCACGGCCGAAAGTGTTGTTCGAGCCAGGCGAAGTGGTGCGCGTGACCGATGGTCCGTTCGCCGATTTCAACGGTGTGGTCGAAGAAGTGAATTACGAAAAGAGCCGCTTGCGTGTGGCGGTGTTGATATTTGGGCGCTCCACCCCGGTCGAGCTCGAGTTCGGCCAAGTGGAAAAAGGGTAATTGTAATTAATCGGGGAGCCGTGAGGCGGTTGCACCCATAGGAGTCGAAAATGGCAAAGAAGATACAAGCATATATCAAGCTGCAGGTACCTGCAGGTAAGGCGAATCCCAGTCCACCGGTCGGTCCGGCGCTGGGTCAGCACGGTGTCAACATCATGGAGTTCTGTAAGGCGTTCAATGCCCAGACTCAAGGTGTTGAGCAGGGGCTGCCCCTGCCAGTGGTGATCACGGTTTATAACGACCGTAGTTTCACCTTTATCACCAAGACTCCGCCTGCCTCTGTGTTGTTGAAGAAGGCTGCTGGTATTCAATCCGGTAGCAGTAACCCCAACACCAAGAAAGTGGGCAAAGTAACCCGTGCTCAGTTGGAAGCAATCGCTAACGCCAAGATGCCTGACTTGACCGCTGCCGATCTGAACGCCGCCGTGCGTACCATCGCGGGCAGCGCTCGCAGCATGGGGCTGGAAACGGAAGGGGTGGTGTGACATGGTAAAAATGACCAAACGTGAAAAAGTATTTGCGGCAAAGGTTACGCCCAGCCAGCAGTACAGCATTGATAAAGCCATCGCGCTGGTGAAGGAACTGGCAACCGCCAAGTTCAGCGAAGCCGTCGATGTGGCCGTGAATCTGGGTATCGATCCGCGCAAATCGGATCAGGTTGTGCGCGGTTCCACCGTGCTGCCGAACGGTACCGGTAAAGTGGTGCGTGTGGCTGTGTTCGCTCAAGGCGCTAACGCTGATGCGGCGAAAGCTGCCGGCGCTGACATCGTAGGCTTTGAAGATCTGGCTGAGACGATCAAGGCTGGCAAGATGGATTTCGACGTTGTGATTGCATCACCTGATGCGATGCGTATCGTCGGCCAGTTGGGTCAGATCCTGGGGCCGCGCGGTTTGATGCCGAATCCAAAAGTCGGCACCGTGACGCCAGACGTGGCGGGTGCTGTGCGTAATGCCAAAGCGGGTCAGGTGCGTTATCGCGCCGATAAGGCGGGTGTCGTGCATTGCACGATCGGTAAGGCGACGTTTGATGCCAAGGCCCTGCGCGAGAACTTCAATGCGCTGGTGGCTGACCTGAACAAGGCCAAGCCTTCTACCGCAAAAGGCATTTACATGAAGAAGATCACCCTCTCCTCGACCATGGGTCCGGGAATTGTGGTTGATCGCGCCAGCCTGGAAGCTTAGTTTCGGGAACAGTTGTAGTGCATCCTGCCGGAAGGCGGGATGCGTTGAAAGAACTTTGGAGCCATCAGTTCGCTGGTGGATGTCAAAGACCGTAGGCGGGCCGCAAGCCCTTAATCGCGAGGTTGTAGCCTACGTAGACGGTGCCGCTCGAACGGGAATTGCTCCTGAACGAGTCGCCGTAAAGGGTGGAAACCGGTTTTCGAACTGGAATCCAGAGTTGACCTTTAGGAGGTATTTATGGCTCTCAATCTGGAAGACAAGAAAGCCATCGTTGCCGAGGTCGCGGGCGTCGCTGCAACGGCTTATTCCGCAGTTGCTGCTCAGTATGCCGGTCTGTCTGTGACCGATATGACTGAGTTGCGGAAGAAAGCGCGTGAGTCCGGAGTGTATTTGCGTGTTGTCAAAAACACTCTGGCGCGTCGTGCCGTGCAAGGCACTGACTTTGAATGTATGGCTGATTCGCTGGTCGGTCCGCTTGTGCTTGCCTTTTCCCAGGAAGATCCGGGTGCGGCGGCGCGAGTGATCCAAGATTTCGCGAAGGGTCGTGACAAGTTCGAAGTCAGGGTTGTGGCAGTGGGCGGCAAGTTGTTGGCTCCAGGCGATATTGATCGTCTGGCCAAGATGCCGACCAAGGAACAGGCGATTGCGATATTGATGGGCGTGATGAAAGCGCCGATCGAGAAACTCGCACGCACGTTCAACGAAGTGCCTGGCAAACTGGTGCGTACCGTGGCCGCGATTCGCGATCAAAAGCAGCAAGCTGCTTGATCGCAGGCTTAAATTATCTGATTTTGAATATTTAACGTTATAGGAGTTACTCAAATGGCTGTTACTAAAGAACAGATCCTGGACACCATCGCCAACATGACCGTCATGGAAGTGGTGGAACTGATCGAAGCAATGGAAGAAAAGTTTGGCGTGTCTGCTGCCGCAGCGGTTGCAGTTGCTGCTGCTCCTGGTGCTGCTGCGCCAGCCGCTGAAGCACAGACCGAGTTCAATGTTGTGATGACCTCGTTTGGTGATAACAAAGTCACCGTCATCAAGGTTGTCCGCGAACTCACCGGCCTGGGCCTGAAAGAAGCCAAAGACTTGGTTGAAGGCGTGCCTTCAGCGGTCAAAGAAGGCGTCTCTAAGGACGAAGCCGAAGCAGTCAAGAAGAAGCTGGAAGAAGCCGGCGCCAAGGTTGAGCTCAAGTAAGTCTCAATCAGCGCTGGATGCTTTGATGGCATCCATGGGGGCTGGTGGCAATGTGCCACCGGCCCTTTCTTGCTGTCGAAACATCGCGGTGATGAACCGTAGATACACAATTTTTAGGGCTTAGCCGGTCGCGTTCTTGCTGCTGTAGCGCCCACGGCAGCTATATGAACGCAAATAATTGGTATTAAGACTTGAGGAAATCCGATGGCCTACTCGTATACTGAAAAGAAAAGTATTCGGAAAAGTTTTGGCAAACAGGCAAGTGCGCTTGAAGTGCCTTATTTGTTAGCGATCCAGCTGGATTCCTATCGCAGTTTTTTGCAGGCTGAGGCAGAACCCGAGGCGCGTGCCGATCAGGGTTTGCACGCCGCGTTCAAATCGGTTTTCCCGATTCAGAGTTACACCGGCAATGCTGAATTGCAGTATGTGACCTATCGCTTGGGTCCTCCGGGCTTCGATGTCCGTGAGTGTCAAATGCGTGGCATGACTTATTCCGCGCCGCTGCGCGTTAAAGTGCGGTTGGCTATTTTTGACAAGGAGTCAGCTGAGCGCTCTGTCAAAGACATTAAAGAACAAGAAGTTTACATGGGGGAATTGCCCCTGATGACCGAGAACGGCACCTTTGTCATCAATGGTACCGAGCGTGTTGTCGTATCGCAGTTGCATCGTTCGCCAGGTGTGTTTTTCGAGCACGATAAAGGCAAGACGCATTCTTCGGGTAAGTTACTGTTTTCTGCGCGCGTGATTCCTTACCGTGGTTCGTGGCTGGATTTCGAGTTTGACCCGAATGACAATCTGTTCGTGCGTATCGATCGCCGTCGCAAATTGCCGGTAACGGTTCTGTTGCGTGCCCTGGGTTATAACGCGCCGCAAATTCTGGAAGAATTCTTTGCGTTTAACACCTTCCGCCTCGGCAAAGATGATATTGAGCTGGAGCTGGTGCCAGAGCGCTTGAAAGGCGAAACCGCGCTGTTCGATATTAAGGGCGCAGGTGGCAAGGTCCTCGTCGAGCAAGGACGTCGCATCATGGCACGCCATATCCGCGAGATGGAAAAGTCCGGGATGAAGAGCCTGTTGGTGCCGGACGAGTATGTCATCGGTAAGGTCGTTGCCAGCGATATCGTTGATGAGCTGACCGGTGAAGTGTTAGTGACGGCCAACGATGAAATTACAGCTGATTTGCTGGCCAAGCTGCGCGAAGAAGGTGTGGCCGAGTTCAAGACGTTGTTCACTAACGATCTTGACCAAGGGGCATATATTTCCGAAACCTTGCGCATCGATGCTACGCGTGACGATGTCGAGGCCCAGGTTGAAATTTATCGCATGATGCGCCCGGGTGAGCCGCCGACCAAAGAGGCCGCTCAGGCACTGTTCAATAATTTGTTCTTCAGCGAAGAGCGCTATGATTTGTCAGCGGTCGGTCGGATGAAGTTTAATCGCCGTCTGAAGCGCGCTGAGATTGTCGGTTCTAATGTGTTGGATAATCGTGACATCGTTGATGTCATCAAGGCGCTGATCAATATCAAGAACGGTAACGATACCGTGGATGATATCGATCACCTGGGTAACCGTCGCGTCCGTTCGGTGGGTGAAATGGTTGAGAATCAATTCCGCATCGGTTTGGTGCGTGTCGAGCGCGCAGTCAAAGAGCGCTTGAGCATGGCCGAGTCCGAAGGCTTGATGCCGCAGGAATTGATCAATGCCAAGCCGGTATCGGCGGTGGTCAAGGAATTCTTCGGTTCCAGCCAGTTGTCGCAGTTTATGGACCAGAATAATCCGCTGTCGGAAATCACCCACAAGCGTCGTGTCTCCGCGCTTGGGCCAGGTGGTTTGACGCGCGAGCGTGCAGGTTTCGAAGTTCGCGACGTACATCCGACGCACTATGGTCGCGTATGTCCGATCGAAACGCCTGAAGGTCCGAATATCGGTTTGATCAATTCGCTGGCCATGTTTGCCCGCACTAACGACTATGGATTTCTTGAGACTCCCTATCGCAAGGTGGTTGACGGCAAGCTGACCAGTGAAATTGAATTCCTGTCGGCGATCGAAGAGGGCGAATTTGTCATCGCCCAGGCGAATGTGGCAGTCGATAGCAACGGTCATCTGGTTGATGATCTGGTGTCTGCTCGTCATAAGAACGAATTCACGCTGATGCCGCGTGATCGCGTCAATTTCGTCGATGTATCGCCGCGCCAGATCGTGTCGGTGGCTTCTGCCTTGATTCCGTTCCTGGAGCATGACGATGCCAATCGCGCCTTGATGGGTTCAAACATGCAGCGTCAAGCAGTGCCGACTCTGCGTTCAGAGAAGCCATTGGTCGGTACCGGTGTTGAGCGTACTGTGGCCATCGACTCTGGTGTTGCCGTTGTGGCGCGTCGCGGTGGTGTGGTGGATTCGGTTGATGCCGCGCGTGTGGTTGTGCGCGTTAACGATGAAGAGACCGTTGCCGGTGAGCCAGGCGTCGATATCTACAATCTAACCAAGTACACCCGTTCCAACCAGAACACCTGTATCAATCAACGCCCGCTCGTTAAAGCAGGTGATGTGATTGCGCGTGGCGATGTGCTGGCCGATGGTCCTTCCACCGATACTGGTGAGTTGGCGCTGGGTCAGAACATGCTGGTCGCGTTCATGCCTTGGAATGGTTACAACTTCGAAGACTCGATTTTGATTTCCGAGCGTGTGGTGCAGGAAGATCGTCTGACTACGATTCATATCGAAGAGCTGACCTGTGTTGCGCGTGATACCAAGTTGGGTTCGGAAGAAATCACCGCCGATATCCCGAACGTGGGTGAAAGCGCGCTGGCGCGACTGGATGAATCCGGTATCGTTTATATCGGTGCCGAAGTCAATCCGAGCGATATCTTGGTGGGTAAGGTTACGCCGAAGGGCGAAACCCAGCTGACGCCGGAAGAAAAACTGTTGCGTGCGATCTTCGGTGAGAAGGCATCTGATGTTAAAGATACCTCGCTGCGCGTGCCGTCCGGTATGAGCGGTACCGTGATCGACGTTCAGGTCTTCACCCGCGATGGCGTCGACAAAGACAAGCGTGCACTGGAAATCGAACAGGCCGAACTTGATCGCATCAAGAAAGACTTGTACGACCAGTATCGCATCCTGGAAAACGACATCTATCAACGCGTTGAGAGGCTGTTGCTGAACAAGGTGGCCGACGGTGGTCCCAAAAAGCTGAAGAGCGGTGACAAGATCACGGCGGCTTATTTGCAGGAAGTGCCGCGTGATAAGTGGTTCGAGATTCGTCTGAGCAACGACGACGCGAACAAGCAGCTTGAGCAATTGGGCGAGCAGATCAAGCAGAGTCGCAAGCAGATCGACGAGCGCTTCGATGAGAAGAAGGCCAAACTTACCGCTGGCGACGATCTGGCACCAGGCGTGCTGAAGATGGTGAAGGTCTATCTGGCAGTGAAGCGTCGTATCCAGCCGGGTGACAAGATGGCGGGTCGTCACGGTAACAAGGGTGTTATCTCAATGATCGTGCCTGCGGAAGACATGCCGTACTCCGCTGATGGCAAGCCAGTCGACATCGTGTTGAACCCACTGGGCGTTCCTTCGCGTATGAATATCGGTCAGATTCTGGAGACTCACTTGGGTTGGGCGGCAAAGGGTCTTGGTTTGCGTATCGGTGAGATGCTGGATGCGCAACGCAAGATCGGCGAGATCCGCGAGTTTCTGGATAAGATCTATAACACCAGCGGTCAGAAAGAAGACATCAACTCCTTGACTGACAGCGAAGTCGTCAATTTGTGCCGTAACCTGCGTAAGGGTGTGCCGATGGCAACGCCTGTATTCGACGGTGCGACTGAGGACGAAATCAAGCACATGCTGGAGCTGGCTGGGTTGTCGACCTCAGGTCAGACCACTTTGTTTGATGGCCGTACCGGTGAAGCCTTCGAACGCCAGGTGACGGTCGGTTATATGTATATGTTGAAGCTGAACCATCTGGTCGACGATAAGATGCACGCGCGTTCGACCGGCCCGTACAGCTTGGTCACACAGCAACCTCTGGGCGGTAAAGCTCAGTTCGGTGGTCAGCGTTTCGGTGAGATGGAAGTATGGGCGCTGGAAGCGTACGGCGCTGCTTACACCTTGCAGGAAATGTTGACGGTCAAGTCGGATGATGTGACCGGCCGTACCAAGATGTACAAGAACATTGTCGATGGCGATCACCGGATGGAAGCCGGCATGCCTGAATCTTTCAACGTGCTGTTGAAGGAAATCCGGGCCTTGGGTATCGACATCGAACTTGAAACCAATTGATTTTGGTAAGCGATGTTCTTAGGACGCGTGGCGTAACTGACGAGTATTTAGGAGAGCAACCTTGAAAGATCTAATGAATCTGCTGAAACAACAGGGTCATACGGACGATTTTGATGCCATTCGCATCGGACTCGCCTCTCCGGAAAAAATCCGCTCCTGGTCGTTCGGTGAGGTGAAAAAACCGGAAACCATCAACTACCGTACTTTCAAGCCGGAGCGTGACGGTTTGTTCTGTGCCAAGATCTTTGGTCCTGTGAAAGACTATGAGTGCTTGTGCGGCAAGTACAAGCGCCTCAAACATCGTGGCGTGATCTGCGAAAAGTGTGGCGTTGAAGTCACTGTCGCCAAGGTTCGCCGTGAGCGCATGGGTCACATTGAGCTGGCTAGCCCAACTGCGCATATCTGGTTCCTGAAGTCACTGCCATCACGCATGGGTCTGTTGCTAGATATGACGCTGCGTGAAATTGAGCGCGTGCTCTACTTCGAAGCATTCGTCGTTATCGAGCCAGGCATGACTCAGCTGGAACGCGGTCAGTTACTGTCAGATGAAGCCTATCTGGATGCCATCGAAGAGCACGGTGATGAATTCGACGCCCGCATGGGTGCCGAGGCGATTCATGAATTGCTGCGTCGTATGGATCTGCAGAAGGAAGTGGCCAAACTCCGCGAGGAGATTCCAAGCACGACGTCTGAAACCAAGATCAAGAAGATGACTAAGCGCCTCAAGTTGATGGAGGCATTTATCGAGTCTGGTAACCGCCCTCAATGGATGGTAATGACCGTGCTGCCGGTGTTGCCGCCAGAATTGCGCCCATTGGTGCCACTGGATGGCGGCCGCTTTGCGACTTCGGATCTGAATGATCTATATCGCCGCGTCATCAACCGTAACAACCGTTTGAAGCGCCTGCTGGACCTGAATGCGCCGGACATCATTGTTCGCAACGAAAAGCGCATGTTGCAGGAAGCCGTCGACGCGCTGCTGGACAATGGCCGTCGTGGCAAGGTGATCACCGGCACCAACAAGCGGCCGCTGAAATCACTGGCCGACATGATCAAGGGTAAGCAAGGCCGTTTCCGTCAGAATCTGCTCGGTAAGCGTGTCGACTACTCCGGCCGTTCGGTCATTGTCGTGGGTCCGGCGCTGAGACTGCATCAGTGCGGTCTGCCGAAGAAAATGGCATTGGAATTGTTCAAGCCCTTCATCTTCAGCAAGCTTGAGCGTCGTGGCTTGGCGACGACCATCAAAGCTGCCAAGAAGCTGGTTGAGCGTGAAGGACCGGAAGTTTGGGACATTCTTGAAGAAGTTATTCGCGAACATCCCGTGCTGCTTAACCGTGCGCCGACGCTCCACCGTTTGGGTATTCAGGCATTCGAGCCGGTGTTGATTGAAGGCAAAGCGATTCAGTTGCATCCTCTGGTCTGTACGGCGTACAACGCCGACTTCGACGGCGACCAAATGGCGGTGCACATACCGCTGTCGCTGGAGGCGCAGCTGGAAGCGCGCGCCCTGATGATGTCCACCAACAACGTGTTGTCGCCCGCCAACGGTGAGCCAATCATCGTGCCGACGCAGGACGTGGTCTTGGGTCTGTACTATATGACTCGTGAGCGTATTAATGCTCAAGGTGAAGGCATGGTCTTTAGTGGATTGGCCGAAGTGCATCGCGCCTGGGAAACCCGTTCCGTGCAGATCAGCTCCAAGGTCAAAGTCCGCCTGACACAGGTAGTGCAGGATGATAATGGTAATCGCCGTTCAGAAACCAAGATTTTTGACACCACGGTGGGTCGTGCCCTGCTGGCTGAGATTCTGCCCGAAGGTTTGTCTTTCGATCTGGTAAACCAGACGCTGACCAAGAAGGCAGTTTCACGCCTGATCAACGTCTGTTACCGCCGTCTGGGTCTGAAAGCGACGGTTATCTTTGCTGACCAGCTGATGTATACCGGTTTCCGTTATTCAACGCGCGCTGGTATTTCCATCGGTGTCAACGACATGGTGGTGCCGGATCAGAAAGAGCAGATCATTGAGGCCGCCGCCGCCGAGGTGAAGGAGATCGAGAATCAGTATATCTCTGGTTTGGTGACCAACGGCGAACGTTACAACAAGGTCGTTGACATCTGGTCGCATACCAACGATCAGGTCGCCAAGGCGATGATGGATAAACTGGGTACCGACCTCGTCAAGGATGCTGAAGGTAAAGAAGTGCGTCAGCCTTCCTTTAACTCAATCTTCATGATGGCCGACTCCGGTGCGCGTGGTAGTGCAGCCCAGATTCGTCAGCTTGCGGGGATGCGTGGTTTGATGGCCAAGCCGGACGGCTCGATTATCGAAACGCCGATCACTGCGAACTTCCGTGAAGGTCTGAACGTTCTGCAATACTTTATCTCGACTCATGGTGCACGTAAGGGTCTGGCCGATACCGCGCTCAAAACCGCTAACTCCGGTTACTTGACACGGCGTCTGGTCGACGTGGCGCAAGATCTGGTGGTGACCGATGACGATTGCGGCACCACGGGCGGTTTGATGATGATGCCGTTGATCGAAGGCGGCGATGTTGTTGAACCATTGCGTGAGCGCGTTCTGGGGCGTGTGACCGCGGCTGATGTGATGAAGCCGGGCTCCGGCGATGTGCTGGTACCTACAGGCACGCTGCTCGACGAGCGTTGGGTTGATCTCCTTGAGCAGGAAAGTATCGACCAGGTATTTGTCCGTTCGCCGATCCGTTGCGAAGCCCGTTACGGCGTGTGCTCCTCGTGTTATGGTCGCGATCTGGCACGCGGTCACCAGGTGAACATCGGTGAAGCAGTGGGCGTTATCGCTGCACAATCGATCGGTGAACCGGGGACTCAGCTGACCATGCGTACCTTCCATATCGGTGGTGCGGCGTCGCGTTCTGCTTCGGAAAACAATGTTCAAGTTAAGTCCAGGGGCCGTATCCGTCTGCACAACATCAAGCTGGTACAGCATGCGAGCGGTACCAACGTCGCAGTATCGCGTTCTGGTGAATTGATTGTGGTTGATGAATTCGGTCGTGATCGTGAACGTTACAAGATTCCTTATGGTGCCGTATTGACGGTCGGCGACGGTGGTACTGCCGATGCTGGTCAAGTGGTTGCCAACTGGGATCCGCACACCCATCCGGTTATCACGGAAGTGGCAGGTCGCGTTCGCTTCAGCGATTTTGCCGAAGGTGTAACGGTACAACGTACGACGGATGAAGTCACCGGATTGACCAGTTTGGTCATCACCGATCCTAAACAGCGTGGCTCCGCCGGTAAAGATTTGCGGCCGATGGTTAAACTCGTGGATGTCAATGGCAAGGATCTGTGTATTGCCGGTACTGATATTCCGGCCATGTACTTTCTGCCTGCAGGCGCAATCGTGGGTATGGAAGACGGTGCTGAGGTGGGCGTGGGCGACGTTATTGCCCGTATCCCGCAAGCAACTTCCAAGACTCGCGACATCACCGGCGGTCTGCCGCGCGTTGCCGACTTGTTCGAGGCTCGCAAGCCGAAAGATCCGTCGGTGCTGGCCGAGATCAGCGGGACTGTCAGCTTTGGCAAAGAAACCAAGGGCAAGCGTCGAGTGGTCATTACCGGTAAGGATGGCGAGCGTCACGAAGAACTGATTCCGAAGTGGCGTCACATCACCGTCTTCGAAGGTGAGCATGTTGAGCGTGGCGAAGTGATTGTCGATGGCTCGCCGACACCGCATGATATCCTGCGCCTGCTGGGTGTTTCCGATCTGGCCAACTATATCGTCAACGAGGTGCAAGACGTTTATCGCTTGCAAGGTGTAAAGATCAACGACAAGCACATTGAGGTCATCATTCGCCAGATGTTGCGTAAGGTTGAGATCGACAACGCCGGCGATAGCAAATTCCTCAAGGGCGAGCAGCTCGAGCGTGCCCGGGTGCTGGACGAAAACGATAGGTTGGCGGAACAGGGCAAGATCGGGGCAGTATTTACCCCGGTACTGCTGGGCATAACCAAGGCCTCCTTGGCGACCGAGTCCTTCATCTCTGCGGCTTCCTTCCAGGAGACCACCCGCGTCCTTACCGAGGCAGCGGTCAACGGTAAGATGGATGACCTGCGCGGTTTGAAGGAAAATGTGATCGTGGGCCGTCTGATCCCGGCGGGTACCGGTCTGGCTTACCACAGCGAGCGTCGCCGCAAGCGTGCCGAGACAGCTCTGGGGAAGTTGAAACCCGCTGAAAAGGCCGGGCCAACGGCCAGCGAAGTGGAAGAAGCGTTGAGCAAAGCTCTATAAATAGTGCTTCCCAGTCCCGGATTGGTCCGGCGCTGGGAGGGTCGGTACCCCTGACCCACAAGTCTGAAACGGCGGGAAGGCCTAGCCCGCCGTTTTTTATTGTATAGACGGCTATTTATCTCACGAAGTCGCTTGACAGTCGCCGGGCACATCTCTAAAATTCCGGCTTCTTTGACGACAGGGTTGCTGCTTCAGCCCCTGATTACATGTAACTTTTTGATTTTTAACTGTTAGTGGCCAAAGGGCGTTAAGCGCAAGGCGGCGACAGGGTTTTTATTCATTTTTTGGACGAATTTAGGTGGTCTAAATGGCAACGACTAATCAGTTGGTACGCAAGCCGCGGGCGAGCAAGGCCGAGAAGAGTAAAGTTCCGGCGCTGAATTCCTGCCCCCAAAAGCGTGGCGTATGTACCCGTGTGTACACTACTACCCCGAAAAAGCCAAACTCGGCTTTGCGTAAGGTGGCTCGTGTACGTTTGACCAACGGCTTTGAAGTATCGAGCTATATCGGTGGTGAAGGCCACAACTTGCAAGAGCACTCAGTCGTGCTGATTCGTGGTGGTCGTGTAAAGGACTTGCCAGGTGTTCGCTACCATACCGTGCGCGGCACGTTGGATACCTCTGGTGTTGATGGCCGTCGCCAGGGTCGTTCCAAGTATGGTTCCAAGCGTCCAAAGAGTTAATTCGTTCAAGAGCTTAATAGATTAGGTAATCTGCGATGCCAAGAAGAAGAGAAGTTCCCAAGCGTGAAATTCTGCCGGATCCAAAGTTCGGAAGCGAGCAATTGGCGAAGTTTGTCAATGTGGTGATGAAGAGCGGCAAGAAGTCGGTTGCTGAGAGTATTGTCTACGGCGCGTTGGAAAAAGTTGTCGAGCGTGGCAAGCAGGATCCGCTGGCAGTTTTTGAACAGGCGCTGAATAACATCCGTCCGATGGTGGAAGTGAAATCACGTCGTGTTGGTGGTGCTACCTATCAGGTGCCGGTTGAAGTCCGCTCCGATCGCCGCAATGCGTTGGCAATGCGTTGGTTGACAGATGCTGCCCGTGCGCGTGGTGAGAAGTCGATGGGCTTGCGTCTGGCAGGCGAAATCATGGATGCCGCTGAAAATCGTGGTGCCGCCGTGAAGAAGCGCGAAGATACACACCGCATGGCAGAGGCCAACAAGGCCTTCTCGCACTATCGCTGGTAACGGTTATTTAACTCAGATTTATTGAATTAGGGATATCAACGTGGCACGCAAGACTCCAATTGAGCGCTATCGCAATATCGGCATCATGGCTCACATCGACGCCGGTAAAACGACGACGACCGAACGCGTTCTGTTCTATACCGGTGTCTCTCACAAGATTGGTGAGGTGCATGACGGTGCTGCGACTATGGACTGGATGGAGCAGGAGCAAGAGCGTGGTATCACTATTACCTCTGCGGCGACAACCTGTTTCTGGAGTGGGATGGAGAAGCAGTTCGAGCAGCATCGCATCAATATCATTGATACTCCCGGCCACGTTGACTTTACTATTGAAGTAGAGCGCTCGTTGCGCGTGCTCGACGCCGCTTGCGCTGTGTTTTGTGCGGTCGGTGGTGTGCAGCCGCAGTCTGAAACCGTTTGGCGTCAGGCCAACAAATATGCTGTGCCGCGTTTGGTGTTCGTGAACAAGATGGACCGCGCTGGTGCTGATTTCTTCCGTGTCATGAAGCAGATTGAAGATCGTCTGCGTGCCAAGCCGGTTCCGGTTGTGATTCCGATTGGCGCTGAAGAAGGCTTCAAAGGCGTCGTTGATCTGATTCGCATGAAGGCGATCTACTGGAATGAAGAAAACCAGGGGATGACCTTTGATGAGCGGGATATTCCTGCAGAACTGCAAGATGTGGCGAATGAGTGTCGCGAAAAGATGGCAGAAGCTGCGGCCGAAGCCTCTGACGAATTGATGGAAAAATATCTCGAGACTGGTGAGCTGAGTAGCGAGGAAATTAAGAAAGGTCTGCGCATTCGTACCTGCAAAATGGAAATCATGCCGGCGCTGTGTGGTTCTGCCTTCAAGAATAAAGGCGTGCAGGCCATGCTCGACGCAGTGATTGACTACCTGCCGTCCCCGGTTGATGTTCCGCCGGTCAAAGGCATGATGAATGATGCCAATCACAGTGAAACAACGCGTCGGCCAGCTGATGACGAGGCGTTCTCTGCTCTGGCATTCAAGATTGCGACCGATCCCTTTGTGGGTACCTTGACCTTCTTCCGTGTTTATTCCGGCGTGCTGAACTCGGGTGACACCGTGATCAATTCGATAAAGGATCGCAAGGAGCGTATCGGCCGTATCGTACAGATGCACGCCAATACCCGTGAAGAAATTAAAGAAGTATACGCCGGTGACATTGCTGCTGCGGTAGGTCTGAAGGACGTTACCACGGGTGACACCCTTAGCGATATTAATAAGGTCATTATTCTCGAGCGCATGATCTTTCCAGAACCTGTGATCTCGGTGGCGATTGAGCCGAAGACCAAGAGCGACCAGGAGAGGATGGGTTTGGCGCTGTCCAAGCTGGCGCAGGAAGATCCTTCGTTCCGTGTCCATACCGACGAAGAAACGGGGCAAACCATTATCTCCGGTATGGGCGAGTTGCATCTTGAAATCATCGTTGATCGTATGAAGCGTGAGTTCAAGGTTGAGGCCAACGTCGGTGCGCCGCAGGTTGCGTATCGCGAAACCATGCGCAAGAAGGTTGAGGTTGAAGGTAAGTTCGTGCGCCAATCCGGCGGTCGCGGTCAGTACGGCCACGTCTGGTTGCGTATGGAGCCGCAAGAGGCGGGTGTAGGTTATGAATTCGTCAACGGCATCGTTGGTGGTGTGGTGCCGCGCGAATACATACCAGCCGTCGACAAGGGTATTCAGGAAGCCATGAAGAATGGCGTAATGGCGGGCTACCCGGTCGTGGATGTCAAAGTGACGATATTTGATGGCTCGTACCATGATGTCGACTCCAACGAAAACGCGTTCAAGATCGCGGGCTCGATGGGATTCAAAGATGGTTTCATGAAAGCCAGCCCAGTGTTGCTGGAGCCGGTGATGAAAGTCGAAGTGGTTACGCCTGAAGATTACATGGGTGATGTGATTGGCGACTTGAATCGTCGTCGCGGCATCGTGCAGGGTATGGACGATTCTCCGTCTGGCAAGGTTGTGACGGCAGAAGTGCCGCTGGCCGAGATGTTCGGTTATTCCACTACGTTGCGTTCCATGTCGCAAGGTCGCGCGACCTACAGCATGGAGTTCTCCAAGTACGTTGAGACTCCAAACAATATCGCTGAAGCAGTGATTAAAAAATCGGCTTAAGTTTTAGAAATTTTAGAGAACAGAGTTTAAAGAGGGTTACGATCGTGTCCAAGGAAAAGTTTGAGCGAAAGAAGCCGCACGTAAACGTGGGAACCATTGGTCACGTCGACCATGGGAAGACGACCCTGACGGCGGCGCTGACGGTAGTGCAGGCGAAGAAATTTGGTGGCGAAGCCAAAGGCTACG
>JACQEP010000022.1 GCA_016200485.1 Gammaproteobacteria bacterium | reverse complement strand
TGCGTAAACTGCTGCATGCCATTCACGGCATGTTGAAGGACAACAAGCCCTTCGATAACACCCGCTTTTACGCGATTCCAGCATGAGCCGGAAAGTGCAAAAATTACAGAAAAAATGCTTGACCTCGAACAGAGTATCTACAATCAAATCTTTTGCGCAGCAAGCTGCGGTGCATACAGCCCAAAGCGATTGAAAACCTCCGCGTCTTTGCGTCTCCGCGTTGGATTTTTTACCTGTGGCATTATTGATCTCTTATTTTTCACTTAACCTCAAAAAGCAACCATGACAACCATCAAACGAGCATTGATCAGCGTTTCAGATAAAACCGGCGTCGTCGACTTCGCCCGCAGCCTGCAAGGCATGGGCGTGGAAATCCTTTCCACCGGCGGCAGCGCCAAGCTGCTGCGCGAAAACAACATCAAAGTCATTGAAGTCTCCGACTACACCGGCTTTCCTGAAATGATGGATGGCCGGGTCAAAACCCTGCATCCCAAGATTCATGGCGGCATCCTCGGCCGTCGCGGTCAGGACGATGCGGTGATGGCCGAACACGGCATTGGCGCGATTGATCTCGTAGCCGTAAATCTCTATCCGTTCGCACAAACCGTCGCCAACCCCGATTGCGATCTCGAAACCGCGATCGAAAACATCGACATCGGCGGCCCAACCATGGTGCGCGCCGCCGCCAAAAATCATAAAGATGTCGCGATTGTCGTTGACGCCATCGACTACGCCATCATCCTTGACGAAATGACGCGCAACAACGGCACGATCAGTCACGAAACCCGTTTTCACCTTGCCTGCAAGGCCTTCGAACACACCGCCGGTTATGATGGAGCCATCGCCAATTATCTGGGCAGCATTACCGATGGCGGCCACAGCACCCAACATCGCGCCGACTTCCCTCGTACCTTCAGCGCCCAGTTTGTCAAGGCGCAAGACCTGCGTTATGGTGAAAATCCGCATCAGCGCGCCGCGTTCTATATCGAGGCCCGCGCGCGCGAGGCGAGCGTCTCCACTGCGGTGCAATTGCAGGGCAAGGAATTATCGTTCAATAACATTGCCGACACCGATGCCGCGCTGGAATGCGTCAAACAGTTCAAACAACCTGCCTGCGTCATCGTCAAACATGCCAATCCGTGCGGCGTAGCGGTTGCCGGCTCGATCCTTGATGCCTACAACAAGGCCTACAAGACCGATCCGACCTCTGCCTTCGGCGGCATCATCGCCTTCAATCAAGAACTGGACACCGATACCGCACGCGCCATTGTCGAGCGTCAGTTCGTCGAAGTCATTATCGCGCCCAGTGTCAGTGACGCTGCACTTGCCATCGTCGCCGAAAAGAAAAATGTGCGGCTGCTGGCTTGCGGCCAGTGGGGCGGCGGCCAACCGGAGCTGGATTACAAACGCGTCACCGGCGGCATGTTGCTACAAACACGCGACAACGGCATGGTCAGCGAACACGACCTGAAAGTCGTCACCCAACGCGCGCCCTCGGCCCAGGAACTAAAAGATTTGATGTTCTGCTGGCAGGTGGCCAAGTTCGTTAAATCCAACGCCATTGTCTATGCCAAAAACAATATGACGATAGGCATAGGCGCCGGGCAGATGAGCCGCGTCTACAGCGCCAGGATCGCTGGCATCAAAGCCGCCGATGAAAAATTGGAAGTGAAGG
Organism: Gammaproteobacteria bacterium; assembly: GCA_016200485.1. Classification (NCBI taxonomy): domain Bacteria; kingdom Pseudomonadati; phylum Pseudomonadota; class Gammaproteobacteria; species Gammaproteobacteria bacterium. Next base: position 86,102 of record JACQEP010000022.1, on the reverse strand, counting down.
GATCAGTGATGGCTTCCGATGCCTTCTTCCCGTTCCGTGATGGCATCGACGCCGCTGCCGCTGCGGGCATTACCGCGGTGATTCAGCCGGGGGGTTCGATGCGTGACGAAGAAGTGATCGCCGCCGCCAATGAACATGGCTTGGCGATGGTGTTTACCGGGATGCGCCACTTCAGACACTAAGATGACACCCAAGAAAAAGCCCGCTTCCGCGGGCTTTTTATGCCACATCGGCTGTATCACCGGCGCGTGATTACAACCGAGCAACACCCCTTTTAGGCCACGCCGCGCCAACACGACTTTTGAACGTGTCGCAGCGTCCCTGATAAACCCATCAAAGACGTGATACCAGGTCGCTTGTTAACGACGGCGAAACCGAGGGAAGAAATATAGAGTCAGACTCACAGCACGCCCGCGCAGGGAACTGCTGTTGTGTAAATCGAGCACAAACGGCTTGTAACCGTGCCGTGATGTGAACCAGTTTGGCAGCCCAAAACACAGCCGTCTCTGGCGCGTAATGCCACAAAGCTCTCATACCCTCCCATCCGGTGTCCGCAGACACCCCCACCTGGTTTGATTTTGTTACCAGCCCTGTTGTCGGGCTTTAATTGATTTAAAATCTTGTTATTAGTTTAGATTAATATTTTTTAATCGGGGAAAAGTCTAACACAGTATTTAGAATTTGACCTACCCCCTGGCACTTTTTCACGTTAGAATCACCCGCCATAACGGCAAAGCACATAACCTGTTGGGACTTATAGAAAAATGAATGTGTTGATCATTGGCAGCGGCGGCCGCGAACATGCGCTGGCATGGAAAACTGCTCATTCCCCGCGAGTAACAAAGGTCTTTGTTGCCCCCGGCAATGCCGGCACTGCCCATGAAGCCAAAGTGGAAAATGTCGCCATCGCCGTTGACGACATCAAGAGGCTGGTGGAATTCGTCCGCAACCAAGGCATCGGCCTGACTATCGTCGGCCCTGAGGTACCGCTGGTACTCGGCGTGGTCGATGCCTTCCGCGCTGCTGGCCTGCGCTGCTTTGGCCCGACCCAGTCCGCCGCTCAGCTGGAGGGTTCCAAGGCCTTCACCAAGGACTTTCTGGCCCGGCACAAGATTCCGACCGCCGACTACGGCAACTTCACCGATATCAACCAGGCCCTGGCCTATTTGCGCCAGAAAGGCGCGCCGATCGTGGTCAAGGCCGATGGCCTGGCGGCGGGCAAGGGCGTGATCGTGGCTATGACCCTGGCCGAGGCCGAGACGGCAGTGCGCGACATGCTGGCGGGCAATGCCTTCGGCAGCGCGGGCAGCCGGGTGGTGATCGAAGAATTTCTCGACGGCGAAGAAGCGAGCTTTATTTGCATGGTGGATGGCAAACACATCCTGCCGATGGCCACCAGTCAGGATCACAAACGTATCGGCGACCAGGACACCGGCCCCAACACCGGCGGCATGGGTGCCTACTCCCCGGCGCCGGTGGTCACTCCCGCAATCCATGATCGGATCATGAAGGAAATCATCGAACCCACTGTTCGTGGCATGGCCGCCGAAGGCAATCCGTATACCGGTTTTCTGTACGCAGGCTTGATGATCATGGCCGATGGCTCGCCGAAGGTGATCGAATACAACTGCCGCTTCGGCGATCCGGAAACGCAGCCGATCATGATGCGCCTGAAATCGGATTTGGTCTCACTCTGTGATGCAGCGCTTGATGGCAAATTGAATACCGTCAGCGCCGAATGGGACACGCGTGCCGCTGTCGGCGTGGTGCTTGCAGCAGACGGTTATCCCAACGATTATCGCAAAGGCGATGTTATCAAGGGCCTGCCCACCACTGAAATGACAGACCGCAAAGTCTTTCATGCGGGTACCACAGAAAAGAACGGCCAGATCGTCACCAGCGGTGGCCGTGTGCTGTGTGCTGTAGGCTTAGGCAATTCAGTGAGCGAAGCACAACGCAAGGCCTATGAACTGACGCAACAAATTTCCTGGGAAGGCATGTATTACCGCAAGGATATTGGCTATCGCGCCATCGCCCGAGAATCGTAGAGGCGGGTTTCAAACCTGCCCCTACCCGCAATTAACGATGTTATTTTTGGGGCTGCGATACAACACCACCCGCACGTTGCGCCTGCGTCAGCAACTCTTCCAACCGTTGTACGCGTAGCGAACCGGGAACAGTTTTTTTCATCTTTTGCAAAATAGTGCGCGCGTGATCAAGGCGTTTATTCAGCACATAACAAACACCCAAATGATAGAGCAGATGATCGTCTTGGGATGACATCGCCTCCGCCCGTTCCAGAAACGGCAATGCCTCTCGCGGATTGCCGTGCTGAAGGTGAATCATGCCGATCCATTTATTGGCAAAGCCAGTATTTTTTATTTGTAACGATGCATATAACAACGGCATAGCGCGCTCATGGTCATTACGCTGCAATAAATTCTCGATCGCCATCATATAAACACTGATATTGTGCGGCTCAGCAGCCATCATCGCCTCATATTCGCGAAAACCGCGATCCGGATGCCCCTGCGATTCATAAAATTTTGCCAACTCGACGTGAGCCTCTTGATATGACTTCTCGTCACGAAATGCCTGTAACGCCAACTCTTGCACCTTGCCTTGTGGCACGAAACCGACCATCGTCTGCGCTCCCGCCTTTTTCGCTGCAAACGGTGGATGATCCGTCAAATTCAGTATCTGCATTTCCCCGATCACACGATCCAGTTCTGTAATCGGCCACGATTGCCGGTAAAACCAGGGAGGGATTTGATTCGCCTTCCAGAAGGGCTCGATGAAACCATAATGCTGCATGCTGTCAAAAAAGGCCTCGCTCATCAGAAAATAACCCTCAATATTCGGATGCACGTGTTCCAACATTAAACTGGCACCGATGATGCCATTCGGCGATGCGGCTTCGAAATAGGATTTCATCGGCACCACCGGTACATTAAACTCGGTTGCCACCTGATGTATGGCTTCATTAATGACCTCGGGCGCACGAAATGGCACACCATCCAGATCCTTCGCCCGATAATAGGCTACGCGTGCCTGCTCAAACTTGCCTTCGCGCTCCAGTTGTTGGGCCTTTGCATAGACGCTGTTTGCGGCTGGCTGCGCAGCATTTTCAAGCGATGCAAACGGAGGTTGATCGCGCACATTGCTCACCACCTCGCTAATCAATACCGGCACACCCGCCGCCTTGCTCTTGGCGAATATCTCTCTTAAATTGGCCGCGTAATTGTCCCTAGCCGCCTGAAATATATCGCCACCATATTCCACCTGCCGGTCACCGATCATGCGCTGCATGAGTGTCGTATCCCGTGAATTTGTAACCGATCCAGTGAGCCAACCCTTGCCCATACCGACCACATCACGCACCAGCGCCACTGTTTTAAACTGCAACAGCGCCATGTAAGTTTTAACCAGCCACCGCGAGCGCCCCAACGAGACCGATGATGCCGCCCCCAGAGCACCATAAAATTCGTTATGCCCAACATAAATCAAAATCGCATCAGGCTGCTGCGCCAATACTTCATCGACAAAATCCGTCAATGCAAAACTATTGAGTGCGGCGATGCCGATATTGACGACTTCAACATAACGATCAGGAAAGACATCAGAAAGCCGCTGTTCCAGCACTCGCGAAAACATGGCGTTGGTAGGATAAGGCCAGCCAGCGGTGGTCGACTCCCCCAGCACGAAGACGCGATAACCATTCTCTGGTTTATGGCGCCGAAACAGCTCTACCCGTGGCGACGGGGCATAACCGTTACGGCCGAAGTAGCGCCTGGCCACTTCCTCATTAGGCATCAAATACGGCTCATTGCCATAACGATCTGAAGCCTCGACAAACAACTCGTGTGGATAACCGTAATCAAAATAACGCAGCCCCATTTCGAGAACGCCAAAAAACAGCACCGGCAACGCCAGTGCCAGCGCATAAAACAGAAAAAGCCGCTTTTTGCTTGAAGCCACCGTAGACATTGACACTTCCGCGCCTAGCAACGCATGATCTTGGTTATATTGGTATATAGCGGTTTTATGGGGGCAGGCATTAGCCTGCCAAGATTAAAACGAAAACGCCCCTCTCCCCGAGGTAGAGGGGCAATAGTAGGGGCGAGTTTTAAACCCGCCCCTCCATAAATAATCCTCTCATCCCGGCCTTCTTTCGAAGGGGGAAGGAATAAATCATTTTTCAACAGCCGGTTAAGCCTTGAGAAAAACAGCCGAAATAACTAATGAGTGCAAAGCAGCCCTGATTTCATGAACCTATATCGCAGCGAACGACAATTTGGCCTGTTACTCGCCGCCGCGGCCGTGCTGGTGGCGTTTTGGCCACTGTTCAGCGCCAGCGCACCCCGCTGGCTCTGGTTATTGCCCGCGGCGACCTTGTCCCTGATCGCCTGGCGCGTACCGGCGCTGCTCACCCCCCTCGCCCGCGCCTGGCTGTGGCTGGGGCATCACCTGGGACGGATCAACACCTTTATTCTGTTGAGCGTGGTTTTTTTCCTGCTCATCACGCCGCTGGCGCTCCTGTTTCGCATCTTCCGTCGTGACCCGCTGGAATTACATGTTCCCCACCGCAAGAGTTTCTGGCATCGTCACGCACAAGCGCCCACGCCCGAATCCTTCAGGAATCAGTTCTGATGAGTTTTCTCAGCGAGCTCTGGCAATTTCTCAAAGTCAGGAAAAAAATCTGGTTGCTGCCAGTGATCATCGTTTTGTTGATGCTCGGCGTATTGATTGTCTTTGTTCAGGGCAGCGCCCTGGCGCCATTGATTTATACGGTGTTTTAATTGACTGATATAAACACATTTAACGAGCTGGTAACGCAATCATCATGAGCGCACATTGCCATCCCCTCCCCCTCAAGAGGGGGAGGGCCAGGGAGAGGGTGAAAACGTCTGGGAAAACCCGGCAAACCGCCCTCTCCCCAACCCTCTCCCGCCTGGCGGGAGAGGGAGTGTCCGCGCAGACTTTCGATGTAGGGTGCGCCATGCGCACCGGTGCGCGCAGCGCACTCTACCTTTAGTCAGTCGCCACCATGTGGATCCTCGGCATCTCGGCTTTTTATCACGACAGCGCAGCGGCGTTGATACACGATGGCGAGATCATTGCCGCCGCCCAGGAAGAACGTTTTAACCGTAAAAAACATTATGCTGATTTTCCCACCCAGGCCATCGAATATTGTCTACGTGAAGCCAACATCACGCTCGAACATGTTGATAGCATCATTTTCTACGACAAACCATTTCTTAAATTTGAGCGCCTGCTCGAAACCTACCATGCCTTTGCACCCGCTGGCTTACGTTCCTTTATCACCGCCATGCCCGTCTGGCTCAAGGAAAAATTGTTCCAGAAGCGGCTGCTGACACAGGAACTAAAACAACTGGCACCCGGCCTTGATCTGAGCGGTAAACTTTTATTCTCGGAACATCACCTCTCCCACGCTGCCTCTGCCTTTTACCCTTCACCGTTTGATAAGGCGCTGATCCTGACTATGGACGGTGTCGGCGAATGGGCGACCACATCGGCGATGATCGGTGAAGGCCGTGAAATCAAACCCGTAAAAGAAATCCGTTTCCCGCACTCGCTGGGCCTGCTTTATTCTGCGTTTACTTATTACACGGGATTCAAAGTCAACTCCGGTGAATACAAACTGATGGGGCTGGCACCCTATGGCGAGCCGGTGTACGCCGACCTGATTCGGCAACATCTGGTTGAAATCGCCGATGACGGCAGCTTCCGCCTCGACATGCGTTACTTCAATTACTGCACCGGCCTGACCATGACCAACCGCCGTTTCGACCAATTATTCGGCCGCAAACCACGCGCTCCCGAGACTGAAATCACACAAATGGATATGGACCTGGCGCGCTCAGTTCAGGAGGTCACCGAAGAAATCATTCTCAAGCTCGCCACGTCACTACGCAAGGAATATGACTACGAAAACCTGTGCCTGGCGGGCGGCGTGGCGCTGAATTGTGTCGCCAATGGCAAACTGTTACGCAGTGGTTTATTCAAAAATATCTGGATTCAACCGGCAGCGGGCGATGCGGGCGGCAGTGTCGGCGCGGCGCTGGTCGCTTATCATTTGCATCATCAACGGCCGCGCACCCCTCATCTCGGCGTGGACGGCATGAAAGGTGCCTATCTCGGCCCACAGTTCTCGAATACCGAAATTCGTGCGGTACTGTATGCCCAAGGCGTTAACTATCAGGAACTCACCGACGCCGAACTCATTGACCACGCTGCCCTCGCACTGAGTGAAGAAAAAGTCATTGGCTGGTTTCAGGGGCGTATGGAATTCGGTCCGCGTGCTTTGGGTGGCCGCAGCATTCTCGGGGACCCACGTTCGACACGCACGCAATCGGTGATGAATCTCAAAATAAAATTCCGCGAATCCTTCCGCCCGTTTGCACCTTCGGTGTTACGTGAAGATGTGAGCCAGTACTTTGAGCTGGATAGCGACAGTCCCTACATGCTGCTGGTCGCGCCGGTGCGCCAAGAACGGCAGCGCCCACTCTCCACAACAGACCAGCACAAGACCGGCCTCGACCGGCTCAACATCCGCCGCTCCGACATTCCTGCGGTAACCCATGTCGATTACTCCGCTCGCATTCAGACCGTGCATGCCGACACTAATCCCCGTTATCACGCGCTTATCAGTCGCTTTCTCGACCTCACCGGCTATGGCTTGGTGGTGAACACCTCATTCAATGTACGAGGTGAACCGATTGTCTGTACACCACAGGACGCGCTGCGCTGTTTCCTGCGCACAGCGATGGATGAACTCTATATTGGAAACTTCCGGATACAAAAAAATGAACAATCATTAGCAGATCATACAACGAAGACATCGTTTCAGCATCAACCTTGAAGCCGTTCTTTTCGCAGAGCCCTTTAACCTCCGTTGATCTGTATTAATGAACCTCTTACGCAGCCAACCAGTTACCGGTACAGGTGCATCGTCGGCTTGTTCAACCGGTACATCTTGCCATGCGCACCAGCCATGCATATTTGCTTGTTCTCGCCGTCCAATCTATTACAGACATTGACCGCTCGTTCTTCGTCAAAGTCCGCTAGTTTTTCGATCACCCCCTCGATACACATGATCTGGTCTTGCCGCCCGCCGTGAAGGCATAGCGACGGCAGCAGCGATGGGTGATCGGCCACGTCACGTGCATACATTGCACCCAATCCGTGAAAGCAGCCGAGCTGCTGTCTATCTGTCAAATCAAGACACATATCGATCAATTGCGGCTCGTTTAATTGCTGCGCCTCGGCGATTTCGTGCAGCATATAGCGATAACACGCTGCGGGATATTTCGTAAAGGTATCGCATGGATAGTGCGGACTGACGAGACTGGCCACCTCTGCCGAATCGGCTTTTAGCTCCAGCGCATCGCGATACTCCATAAAAACTCCGGTCGCGCAGTAATAATCCATTCCCGATGTCGTAAACCTCTCGCAGCCAACGAGTGACTTGGAAATATCATGGCCCGTAATCAGCATCAGCGCATGGCCAATACTGTGCGCACAGTTTCCCAGTTTATGCAGGCTCGCCATATCACCTTGAGCACAAATCACGTCCACATTTTTAACAACGTCTTCATACTTGCGCTCACCAAAAGCTTCAACGACAACACCGTGCATGCAGGCGTTCGTGCATCCATTACCGCATAATATCAGCGATTCATTCAGATTCTTGTTGTTAGCATAAACGGCCTTACCTAATTCATGGGCTTCGCCATGACAGAAGGGGTTCTTCAGCTCCAAAAAATCGAGCATTGCGCGGGCGCCTAGTTTGTCCATGTGCTTCACAAATACGAACCGCTTGTTTTTCGCGGCAGAATAAGCGTTACTGAATTGTTCTTTTAGTTGCGAGTCTGCAGCACTCCAGGCAGCGCCTAGATCGCGACGTGCTGCACTCGCGTGGTCTTCATGCGCGCGTGAATGGTAATCATTGGATTCTGCCCCATGGTCTTCAATCATAACCCGGCCATCTTCATGCGTGCGCAGATCGTGACCATCGAATCCGGCATTTGCCACAGGGGCAACCAACCCAATCAGCAAAATAATAACAGCAACATGCGTTTTCAATACGCGCACCGTTTCAACCTCGAGTCGATTTTTATAAGAATACATTGGACACCACCGTGTCCAGAGATGATTTTGGGAACGATTGGGCACCCTTCTTCATTTAGCTTCGTATTATGCTTTGTTGGCATCTTTATTTTCACTGGAATTCAGCAGACTGAGAAGTATCACCAATTCGGCACCTGTGAAGTGGTGAACACCTTTGCCAGTTAGAGCAGATGAGTTTCATGTTCAACTCTTATATTGATCACATCGCTTTCATGCAATGCCCGATTATGCGCTCCAAAATGCCATTTTTTGACTATACTATTTGCGCGCGTGTAAACGATGTGCCAGCCACCCTATTTCTCCGGCAAACCTCGCCATCTGCAATTATACTCAGCCACGTAAAACATGCATTCAGTACTTGCAGGTTAGATAGCTTTACATTGCCCCGTTGAATAGACCGGAGTTCTTCTATGATTTTGAATTACGATGATGTGATTCCATCCGAACATTCCATCAAATTTAATGTCAACAGGCCCTAGCTTTGATTTAGTATCGTTAACCCGAGATATTAATCCCAACCCTTGCTGCCCTCGCCTTTCCGGGTTGAACCTGCGTTCATACACGCCTTCGGACCGCCTATAATATTACTACTATTCGTTAGCCAATCAGGATTTATCGTCGGTTCACAGAAGCTGGTGAAATCCTTACCTTGCGGAGTAAAACCGGTCTCGACGAAGGCCGTAGCGGCGATGTCATAGTTATAGGTGCCGCCTCCGCCCAACGCCTTGAAAGAACCGGTCCCCGCCGTATAGGTGTAAGCACCCGCCGTGTAATTAGGATTGGAATTATTCGTATAGTGCGCCGTCATCGTCGCATTGGTCGTATCGTAGTCACCTTGGTCGGCCGCTGGCGTGCCCGCACCCGGACCCGAACCAGCAATCAGATTGGTGATGTTGGTGATCTTGCCCTGCGGCCCGTTGGCTTCGGCATCAGACATCTGCGTGCCGTCGGAATAACTCTTATGCCGCATATCGATGGTGTACTGGTTATACATCCCCGACGAATTGGCAAACTGGGTAATAATCGGCTTGCTGTTAAAAACAATCGTGCCACCCGTGATGCTCATATTGCCTGTGGTCTGGTTAAACGAGACCGTCCCACCCTGCAACCCTTTCAAAAACTCGGTGTTCACTGTAGCATCGGCATTAAAAAGCGTTTGGTCCATAATCACGCGCGTCGGGTTACCTGAACCATTCGACTGTTTTAACAGCGTGCCATCGTAGGGGTTAATTTGAGCATAGGTCGCAGTCGAGATACTGGTATTGTCAGTATAGGAGGCCGAAACAGGTCCTGAACTGTCAAACGTGTAAGTGCCACTGGTCGTGGCCTCGATAATATACTCAAACGTCATCTCGTTGCGTGCTTGCCCGGCTTTCAGCTTATCGCCAATGATCACGTGAAAGTATTTTTGGGAGGTTGCCGTGTCGGTAAATAGACCCTGGAAAAATGGCGTAGCATCATCATGATTATTAGAAATGTCGCGAGAACTGCCACTACCACCGCATTCGCTGTTATTGATACCGCTGACCACGGTGTAGCTCATATTGCAAGAAAAATCGACGAGGTAATTGCCGCTACCGCCGCTGTTCTTTTTATCATAAGTACCACCCGTCACACCCACGCCGGTAAAATTGGTGGTAAAGGCCGCCTCGGTCTCATGAATCCCGGGCGCGAAAAACAGGCTGGCAACCGCCGCTGCGATTACCGCCTTGCGGAGAATCTTTCTTTTCCCTTGTCCATTGACCACCCCATCCGTAGAGCCTGGCAAATATATATTCATGCCAATCACCGCCTTCTTAGACGAATATTTTTATCTGCTTAATTATTGATCTCATATACAAGTTATCGGCTGTATGACACTGGAACTTTAGGGTGTTATACAGACAGGCGGCAAATAATTGTTGCCTCATAAGCACTTGTTTTTATTATATAATTAACAGACAAGGCCACTCGCCCATCAGCCGCAATGGCTGACTGCACCTTAAATTCCATGCCATTATTAATATATCGGCAGATTTTAGGGGTACATTAATGCGCTATCAGGAAACCAAAAAAACCCGCTGCCACGCCTGAGCACGACAACGGGAAAAGTCTCTCTTCCTAATTCCCCTAATAGATCTTGTTGAGCTACGCTAACTGCGCGCCCTGCGGGGGGGGGGGGGGGATGCCCGCTACCCCCTCTCGTATCTAGTTTTTTGCCTAACCTTTTTAATCCCAACCCTTGCTACCCTCGCCCTTGCGAGTGGAACCGCCATTAGTACACGACAGCAGGCCACCTAGGGTATTGGTTCCCGATCGCCAATCCGGATTCACACTCGGCTCACAGAAGCCCGTGTAATCCTTGCCCGTGGGTATAAATCCGGTCTCGACGAACGAGGTGCCCGCGACGTCATAGTTATAGGTGCCACCACCGCCCAGCGCTTTGTTCGTGCCCGAACCATCGGTGTAGGTATAGGCGCCCGCCACCGTGTAGGGAGATGCCTGATTGACAAAATGGGCCGTGAATTCGGCATCCGTCGTATCGTAATCACCCTGATCGGCCGCCACGGCGGCGCTGCCTGCCACCTGCCGTAACTTGGTAATGTTGGTGATTTTTTGATCGAAGTTGATCGGCGTGCCATCCTGGTAGGTTTTGTCACGCATATCGATGGTGAACTGGTTGTACATCTCCGCCGAATTGGCAAATTGGGTAATAATCGGCTTGCTATTAAAATCAATAACCCCGCCCGAAACCGTCATATTTCCCGTGACTTTATTGAAATTGACCGCGCCACCCTTTATCCCTTTTAGGAACTGAGTGTTCACGGTACCGTCGTCATTGTAGAGCACTTGATTCATGATCGCCCGTGTCGGATTACCGGAACCAGCACCCTGTTTCAATTGTGTGCCGTCGTAGGGATTGGTCATGCTGTAAATCGCATTCGCATCACTGCTGTTATCGATATATGACGCAGAAACGGGGCCTTCAGAGTCACGGGTATAGATGCTGGTGGTGGCCTCGATAAAATACTCGAAGACCATCTCGTTCCTGGCCTGCCCCTTCTTGTTTTTATCGCCGATAATGACGTGGTAGAACTTTTTGTTGGTTCCGGATTCGGTGAAAATCGCTTGGAAGAACGGGGTGCCGTCATTGTGGCCTTTAAAATCGCCACCGCTGCACTCTTTATTGTTAACACCACTGACCACGGTATAACTCATGTTGCAGGCGTAATCGACGCGGTAATTGCCGTCAGTGCTGTTGCCTTGGTCGTAGGTGCCGCCGGTCACACCCACGCCGGAAAAATTGGTAGTGAAGGCGGCCTCGGTCTCGGGAATCCCAGGCGCGAAAAACAGGCCACCTGCTGCTACCAGCAAACCTGCCTGGCGCAACACCACTCTCTTCCCTACAGTTTCAGCAACCCCTTCCTTAGGGCCGGGCGTAAATGATGTCATCATCGCTCCAGCCTTACTTAATGTTGTCTTATCGTTATACTTAATCTTTCTTAATGTTATACAAGCTTGGCGATTATACACGTAATCCCCCTCCTGTCTATAGGACATTCAGGCTTTATTCAGAAACTCAGAAAAGGGCAAGCTTAAAGATCATCACCAAGCCAACTCTTAAGATAATTAAACCAAGAGAATCAATATGTTCCAGAATTTGCTATTATTCCGCTCTCAGGCAACAACAGATATTGAAACCACATGGCGTTCAGCATTCATTCAGCAGGTGTTCAGTGACCCCTTGGCAACTACGACAAGCCACGCGAATCCTGCATGGCGGCGGCGTGATCGCCTACCCCACCGAGACGGTCTACGGCTTGGGCTGTGATCCACTCTACGCCAAAGCAGTCTTTGCAATCATGGACCTAAAGCAGCGCCCCATTGAGAAAGGGCTGATTCTGATCGGCAGTCGCCTGGAACATTTGCTGCCTTATTTCGAACCTTTGGAAACACGGCGCATGGCTGCCATCCAACGCACCTGGCCGGGGCCGGTCACCTGGTTGTTGCCCGCCCGTACTCATGTCCCCGATTGGCTCACCGGCGGCCGCGACACCATTGCCGTGCGCATCACCAGCCACCCCGTCGCTGCGGCACTCTGCGCTCGCTTTGGCGGCGCGATTGTCTCCACCAGTGCCAATCCCGCGGGCAAACCACCGGCACGCAATCCCCTGCAAATACGGCGCTATTTTGGCAATACGCTCGACGATATACTGTGCAACGCCCACGCCAGCCGCGGCAGCGCCAGCGAAATCCGCGATGGCCGGAGCGGGCGTGTTATTCGCGCTGGGTGATTATTGTTCGCCAAAACATGCATGATGAAAACGTGCGTCCTTTCGCCCTCAGGGACGGAAATATCTGCACGTCTTGCTACACTGTTGAGCAAAGTATTCCTTCTCCCTCAGGGCAGAAGTATCTACACATGTTACGGCGAGAAAGAACTGCATGTATTCTGTTATCGTCTTCAACCGCCCCGTCCGCTTCGCGTCCCCCCCTCCTTATCCAAGGAGAGGAGTTTTTCTCCCCTCCTCCCGGGCTTTTGCGGGAGGGTGAGGCGGAAAAAGGAAAAGGTACGCTGTACCTTTTCCCCGCCGAACGGGTGCGCATTCCGCGCACCCTGTTGTGGCCTAATGAATCTGTACACCTTAATGGGATAAACTTCCATTACAAAAGAAGGTGTATATCATGACTAAAAATAGACCCGTTTATTCGGCAGAGTTTAAGAATGAAGCTGCAAGTTTGGTGCTCGACAAAAACTATTCTGTTGCAGAGGCGTGCAGTGCGATGGGTGTTGGCAGTACGGCGATGAGGCGCTGGGTAGATCAGCTTAAATCTGAGCGAGAGGGAATCACCCCGACAGCGAAAGCCATCACCGCTGAGCAGAGGAAGATTCAAGAACTTGAAGCAAGGATTAAAAAAATTGAATGGGAGAAAGACATACTAAAAAAGGCTACAGCTCTCTTGATGTCGGACACCATCAAACGATAGATTTTATACAGTCACTATCAAGGGAGCAGGGTGAAGTCGCGTCAATGTGTCAGCTATTCGATGTGAGCACCAGCAGCTATTATTACCGGATCAATCATAAAGACATTATTGATCCAGAGAGAGAACGCTTAAAGCATAAAGCGGTTGAAATACACGCGGCAAGTCGTGGGTCGGCTGGGGCACGAACCATTGCAGGACAACTCAGGCAAAGCGGGGAGAACGTAGGTCGCTACAAAGCTGCAAGTCTAATGAAAGAAGCAAATATAAGCAGTAAGCAACCACATAAACATAAATATAAAATAGCCGAGGACGAGTCAAAAATCGCGCCCAATCTTTTAGAGCGTGAATTTAGCGTTGAAGCGCCGAATAAAGTTTGGTGCGGTGATGTGACTTACATTTGGGCAGGCACGCAGTGGCTCTATCTGGCTGTTGTCATGGATTTATACGCGAGGAAGATTATTGGCTGGGCCTGCTCGGATAGCCCTGATGCACAGCCAACCTGTGCCGCACTTAGAGTAGCCTATGAAAGCCGTGGCAGACCGAAAGGCGTTATGTTCCACTCTGACCAGGGCTGTCATTACACGAGTTTGAAATATCGACAACAGCTCTGGCGATATCAAATAACCCAGAGCATGAGTCGACGTGGCAACTGCTGGGACAACGCGCCCATGGAACGATTTTTTAGAAGTCTTAAAACTGAATGGATGCCCAAAGAGTACTACAAATCTTACGATGAGGCAGAGAATGACATAGAGAAGTTTATTATTTTGCATTACAACTTTAAAAGAGGTCACAGTTACAATAACTATTTGACGCCTGATGAGGCTGAGAAATTAATTTGCTCCCATTAACTTGTACAAATTTACTTGACCACTACAGCCCGGGCGGGATGTGCCCTGAAGGGGTGCGAGTGCATGGATGCACGAGGTAGGGCAACGCAGGGAGCGGTTGCCGAGGGTGGTGGGCTTAATGCCGGGTCGTACTACATCTTCCCACAAGTGTAGATAGCTCTGCCCCATGGGAGAGTGGGAACATATTTTTAGTATTTGAACGAAGGAAAAACAAATGAGTTCACCCAACGTCAATGCCGTCAAAGATTATCTGCTCGGCATGCAACAGGAAATCTGCCGCCAGCTGGAAGAGGAAGATGGCGGCGCGCGCTTCATCGAAGACGCGTGGGAGCGTGAACAAGGCGGCGGTGGCCGCACCCGTGTGCTCACCGATGGCGCCGTATTTGAACAGGCGGGCGTAAATTTCTCGCACGTCTTTGGCAACAAATTACCCGCCTCCGCCACGGCACATCGCCCAGAACTTGCGGGCCGCAATTTTCAGGCCATGGGCGTGTCGCTGGTGATTCATCCGCGTAATCCCTACATTCCCACCTCACACGCCAATGTGCGTTTTTTCATTGCTGAAAAGGAGGGCGAGGATCCAATCTGGTGGTTCGGCGGCGGCTTTGATTTAACGCCATATTATGCATTTGAAGATGACGTCGTGCATTGGCACCGCGTCTCCCGCGATGCCTGCTTACCTTTCGGCAAAGAAGTGTATCCACGCTATAAGCAATGGTGTGACGAATATTTCTTCCTCAAACATCGCAATGAACCGCGCGGTGTTGGCGGTTTATTCTTCGATGATCTCAATGAATGGGGCTTTGATAAGAGCTTTGCCTTCATGCAAAGCGTCGGCGATCACTACATCAAGGCCTATCGCCCCATTGTCGCCCGCCGTAAAGAAAACGAATACGGGTCGCGCGAACGGGATTTCCAGCTTTATCGCCGCGGCCGGTATGTTGAGTTCAATCTGGTCTACGACCGCGGCACCTTGTTCGGTTTGCAAACCGGCGGTCGCACTGAGTCCATCCTCATGTCGCTACCACCACTCGTTTCCTGGCGCTATAACTGGAAACCGGAAGCGGGCACGGCCGAAGCGAAGCTGTATGAAGAATTCCTCAAGCCGAAAGACTGGTTGGCGAAGCGCGGATAATTGTTTTGTAGGGGCGATTCATGAATCGCCCCTAGCATTATTTATTCAACGGCATCGGCGCCATGACATGAACATATGGCGTATTGCGCCACATCACCCACGGACCACCGCTGTGATGATCGGTCGGCAATCCCTGCAACGTCTTTTCATCCGGCACCAGAATCATGAGGTGCGGCACACCTTTATCCATCCATTCATTGTCTGCTGTAGGACCTTTGGCATAGGGATCAGTATTACTTTCCGGGCCATTTTTCTGCAACATATAACCAAATCCCATTTTGGTATTGGTGAGTGTTTTTTTGTTCATCCAGGCATCGGCCCAAACCATCCACGGTTCATCCAGGCACATAGGATCATTGCCTGAGGTATCCGGCATGTCTGGAAAACACGTCCAACCATTTGTACCCTGGCGCAAGGTTGGCATTTTTTCACCTTTCTTGCCCGGCCAATCGAGAATGGTTGCGTCTTTGGAAATAGAGGATGGCGCAGAACTCATGGCATTTTGAATCTTGGCTGCTTTATCCATCTTGGCAGCACCTTGCACTACCGGAACCATCACGGCCATTAACCCTGCCACTACTAATAGAAAACCTGTCGGTTTCATAATAATCTCCCTATCCGTAAAAAATAGATAACCATATGCCGTCCTGAGACAACATCTCAGCGACAAACTTGATGAAGAATTACAGAGATGACCCTAGTGTATAGACGAGATGCTTACCGAATTCAATGTGACGACCTTGATCACAAGCAGTTAATTATTCTTTGCCGGGTTGGCGGACGCCAACACAATCAATCGTATGCCATTGCGGCGGCGATACGTCGATATGTAATGCAACAAGCTTGCCACCCCAGATACACCCCCCATCCAGAGCAAACGCGTTGCTGTGCTCGCCGATATCAAGCGTGGACCAATGGCCAAAAAGGATGCGTTCGGTCCGCGTTTTGCGTCCCGCCACATTAAACCAGGGCAACACACCGGGTGCTTGATTACCGGGCGCGCCTTTGTCTTTCAGATGCAAACGGCCATCGGCGTCGCAATAGCGCAGCCGGGTAAAACAATTGGTGATAAATCGCAGCCGCTCAATACCGCCTAGTTCCGACGACCAGCAATCCGGTTGATTGCCATACATGTGTTTGAAGTAATCACGATAATCAGGGCTACGCAATACTGCTTCCAGTTCGCGAGCACATTGTTGCGCCAGCGGCATATCCCATTGCGGCGGCAGGCCGGCGTGGATGAGCGTATAACCTAATTCAGCGTCGTGATGCAGCAGCGGTTGCTGGCGCAGCCAAAACAATAGGTCATCCCGATCCGGCGCATCGAGTACATTATCGAGCGTGTCTTTTGGATAGTGCTGCGAATGACCTTCTGCCATCGCCAGCAGATGCAAATCATGATTACCAAGCACGGTAATGGCGCGCGCACCGAGATCACGCACGAAGCGTAACACGGGTGCGGAATGGGGGCCACGATTGACAAGATCGCCGCAGAACCAGAGTTTGTCATCCGAGTTAAAACCAATATGATCGAGCAGGCGTTGCAGATCGTCGTGGCAACCTTGCACGTCCCCGATTGCGTAGACTGCCATTTTCATCACTCCTGAACAATTTATCTGTTTGTATTTTTCACCACAGAGGCACAGAGGACACAGAGTTAACCTTCGAAAAGCTCTGTGCCCTCTGTGGTGAATTATTATTTAACCTGCAACCAGAACGTCACCGGCCCGTCATTAACGAGCGCGACCTGCATGTCGGCGCCGAAACGGCCGGTGGCAACGATGGGATGCGCCGCATGCGCCACGGTTACCAAATAATCAAACAGACGACGGCCTTCATCCGGTGCAGCAGCCGGAGTGAAACTGGGGCGTGTACCTTTTTGCGTATCCGCTGGCAGCGTGAATTGCGGCACCAGCAGCAAGCCACCTCCGATATCACGCAGGCTGAGATTCATTTTGCCTTCGGCATCGGGAAACACTCGGTAGCCGAGCAACCGTTCCAATAGCCGATCAGCCTGAGCCTCGTTATCACCACGCTCAACGCCGATCAACACCATTAATCCGCGTTGTATCGCACCGACCACTTCACCTTCGACAGTGACACTGGCCTGTGTCACACGCTGGAGCAAACCAATCATGTATAGCGCAGCACCATTTCATTAGTGGCCTGAACCAGCGCATCGATAATTCCAGGCTCTGTTGCAGAGTGTCCGGCATCGCCGATAATTTTCAAATCCGCATCGGGCCAAGCCTTATGCAAGTCCCAGGCATTTTCGACCGGACACACAACATCGTAGCGACCATGAACGATAACGCCGGGGATACCTTTCAAGCGATAGGCATCATTGAGGATTTGATTGGGCTTGAGAAAGCTATCATTCACGAAATAATGACACTCGATACGGGCCAGACTCATCGCCGTGAATGGTTCACCAAAATGATCGCGCACCGCACGCGACGGTCGCAACGTGGCGCAACGTCCTTCCCAGATCGACCAGGCCTTGGCGGCGGACATGCGTTCAATTTCGTTATCGCTCGTTAAGCGGCGATAAAAGGCATGCAGCAAATCGCCGCGCTCATTCTCTGGAATCGGTTTGAGATAATCTTCCCAATAATCGGGGAAGATGCGACTGGCACCCTCCTGATAGAACCAGTGAATTTCTTGCGGTCGGCACAGAAAAATACCGCGCAGCACCAAACCCAGCACACGCTCGGGATACGTCTCGGCATATACCAGCGCCAAGGTTGAGCCCCAGGAGCCGCCGAATATCACCCACTTATCGATGCCCAACCGTTCACGAATCAGTTCGATATCCGCGACCAGGGCTTGAGTGGTGTTGTTTTTCAATTCGGCATGGGGACCGGAGCGGCCGCAACCGCGCTGATCGAACAGCACGATGCGATAACGTTCTGTATCAAAAAAACGGCGATGATATTCTTCGCAACCGGCACCGGGCCCACCGTGCAAAAATACGACGGGCAGGCCCTTGGGATTGCCGCATTCTTCGACATAAAGACGATGTGGCGCCTCGACGTCGAAATGATGCGTGGCGTAGGGTACGGTTTCTGGAAAGAGCGTGAGCATGACTATCTCCCTTTATTCCATTGATACCCTACAGTGTCCCCGCCTCGGGGACTTTTTTCAACCTCCCGCTTAGCGCGAGGAGCGCTTGCGATCATTCTCTGTCAACAGTCTTTTCCGAATACGGATAAACTTCGGCGTCACTTCAACCAGTTCGTCCTCGTCGATAAACTCCAGCGCTTGTTCAAGACTCATTTTGATCGGCGGCGACAGCACCAGATTTTCATCGGTACCGGCGGCACGAATATTGGTGAGCTGCTTAGCCTTGAGCGGATTAACGACCAGGTCGTTGTCACGTGAATGGATGCCGATCACCATCCCTTCGTACACTTCTTCACCGTGACCGATAAACAGGCGACCGCGTTCCTGCAAGCTGAACAGTGCATACGCCAGCGCTTTGCCAACGCCATTGGCGATCAACACGCCGTTGATGCGGCTACCGAAATCACCCTTTTTCATCGGGCCGTAATGATCGAAGACGTGATAGATGAGACCGGTACCTTGTGTCGCTGTCAGAAACTCGGTGCGGAAGCCGATCAAGCCGCGTGAAGGGATCACGTAATCCAGACGCACACGACCTTTACCATCCGGCACCATATTCTTGAGATCACCGCCACGCTCGCCGAGTTTTTGCATTACTCCGCCCTGATGCTGTTCTTCAACATCAACGGTGAGCTGCTCGTAAGGTTCATGTTTGACGCCATTGACATCACGCATAATAACTTCAGGGCGCGAAACACCGAGCTCATAACCTTCACGACGCATATTTTCGATCAGGATCGAAAGATGCAATTCGCCACGACCGGAGACACGGAATCTGTCGGCATTGTCGGTACGCTCAACACGCAGTGCGACGTTATGCACCAGCTCGCGCTCCAGACGCTCCCAGATTTGGCGCGAGGTAACGTATTTGCCATCTTTACCAGAAAAAGGTGAGTTGTTGACCTGGAAGGTCATGCTCACGGTTGGCTCATCGACACTGAGCGGCGGCAGTGCGTCGACTTTATTCGGATCGCAAAGCGTATCGGAAATATTTAGTTGATCCAGACCGGTAA
This sequence comes from Gammaproteobacteria bacterium, assembly GCA_016200485.1. Lineage (NCBI taxonomy): Bacteria > Pseudomonadati > Pseudomonadota > Gammaproteobacteria > Gammaproteobacteria bacterium. Next base: position 66,861 of record JACQEP010000022.1, on the reverse strand, counting down.
AGGCGATGATGTCGCCCGCTTCTGCCTCAGGGACTTCAACACGCTTCAAGCCATGGAAACCGAGCACTTGCAAGATACGGCCGTTACGGGTCTTGCCTTCGCGATCAATCACGGTAACCGCTGAATTAGTCTTGACCTTGCCGCGCGTAATGCGGCCGATGCCGATAACGCCGACATAACTGTTGTAGTCGAGCTGACTGACTTGCATCTGGAACGGACCGCTGCTGTCAACCTGGGGCACCGGCACATGTTTGATCACGGCCTCGAACAGCGCCGTCATGTCACCCTCGCGTACATCCGCAGTCAAACCAGCGTAGCCATTAAGCGCAGAGGCATAGACGACCGGGAAGTCGAGCTGTTCATCGGTTGCGCCAATGCGATCGAAGAGATCGAAGGTTTGATCCAGCACCCAGTCTGCGCGGCTGCCGGGGCGATCCACTTTGTTAATGACAACGATCGGACGCAGGCCACGCGCAAGCGCCTTCTGCGTAACGAAGCGCGTCTGCGGCATTGGGCCGTCGACAGCATCCACCAGCAACAACACGGAATCGACCATCGACAACACGCGCTCCACTTCGCCACCGAAGTCGGCATGGCCGGGGGTATCCACGATGTTGATGCGATAGTCGCGCCAGCGGATGGCGGTATTCTTGGCCAGGATGGTAATGCCGCGTTCTTTTTCCAGGTCATTGGAATCCATCACCCGTTCCTGCATCTCGCCACGACCTTCGAAGGTGCCGGATTGTTGCAGCAGTTTATCAACCAGGGTGGTCTTACCGTGGTCAACGTGGGCGATGATGGCGATGTTGCGCAGATTTTCGATCACAAAAGTATTCTCAGCAGGTGAATAAAAGGTGCGCAATTATACCCGAAACCGAATAAAAACAGGGGAAAGGGGAAAGATAAAAGGGGAAAGGGGATGTGTCGGCCTTTGGCCGAGAACTAAATGCATTTAAATGTGCCGCAGGCGCACCACCCCTTCCCCCTTTTATCTTTCCCCTTTCCCCTGAATCTAAACCAGACTCACTCCCAACCAGCCACCTACCAAATAAGTCACTGCCCCAGCGCCACCGCCAATCAGCAACATCCGCAGACCGCTCCACCAGGCGGCACGGCCGGTAAACAGGCTCAACGTCGCGCCCACAGCAAACAGGCTGATAGCGCCGAGGATCGCAGCCCCCAGCACGGCCTGCGTACCCGCCCCGAACAAAAACGGTAACAAGGGCAATACACCCCCCACGGCAAAGGCACTAAATGAAGCCATTGCCGCTCCCCACGGTGAACCCAGGTCATCGGGGTTCATGCCCAGTTCCTCGCGGGCCAGGGTGTTAAGTGCATGCTCCGGATCACGAATCAATTCCTGAGCTATTTGCCGCGCCTGATCCATGGGCATGCCTCGGGCGTTATAAATCAGGGCCAGCTCTTCGGCCTCTTCCTCGGGATATTCAAGCAACTCATCGCGCTCAAGACCGATCTGATATTCATACAACTCACGCTGCGAACGCACGGACACGAACTCACCGGCCGCCATCGAAAACGCACCGGCGAGCAGACCCGCAGTGCCGGTGAGCATCACCACTTTGGCATCGGCCATCGCCCCGGCCATGCCCATGATCAGACTGGTATTCGACACCAGACCATCATTGATCCCAAACACTGCGGCGCGCAGATTGCCGCCGCTGGCCACGCCCATGTGCCGGCCACCGACCTCGCTGACCGAGGTCGGCATCACATGGCCATGCGCTAACGGTGGCGCAGAATAGACGGATACGCCACGCACTTTCATCGCCGCCAATACCGGCCGCAACGCGCGCGGGCCCATATTTCGCAGCAGGAACGCCACTATTCGGGCACGCGCTGACGGCACAAATTCAGGCGTCACCAATCCTGCCTGCACGATTTGTTTTTCCCATACCAGAGACTGCCCCTCAGCGGCCTCCGCCAACTCAGTGAACATCCTTTGTTTGAGCACATCCGGCTCGACGTCTATCACGACACGATACAACCACGCCGATTGTTTTTCTTCGTACCAGCTTTCTTGTGCGGACATTTTTTCTCCTAAAAGGCTTAAAATCTAACGCGGAAACGCAAAGACGTGGAGAAAAGCAATATAAATTTCTTATTCAACACGTACCGCTCCCAAGAACAGATGTCTTTCGTAAATTTTGGATTCCTCTGCGTCTCGGCAACTGCTCCATGCGTTGCCCTACCTCGTGCATCCATGCACTCGTCCGCGTTGGATTTTTCCAATCTCAAGCTGGCATCAATTCTTCCAGCCGCCAGCGCGCGCGTGCTGTAATCGCTACCGTTTCCTGTTGCCCAGCTTGCAATCGGCGCCAGCCGGCATAGGCAATCATGGCACCGTTATCGGTGCAAAATTGCGGTCGCGGATAATAAATCTGCACCTGTTGTTCCGTACTCAGACGCTGCATCCGTTCCCGCAAACGTTGATTGGCGCTCACGCCACCGGCCAACACCAGCCGCTTCATCCCTGTTGCTTCCAGGGCGCGGCGGCATTTAATCGCCAAGGTATCGGCGACAGCCTCTTCAAAGGCGCGGGCGATATCGGCGCGGGTTTGATCGTCATTGCCTGCCGACCGCAGCGTGGTGAGGGCATAGGTCTTGAGACCGCTGAAGCTGAAATCCAGGCCCGGCCGGTTGGTCATCGGCCGGGGGAACTTGAAGCGCGACGGATTCCCCTGCGCCGCCAGCGCCGCCAGCGCCGGACCGCCGGGATAACCCAGGCCCAACAGCTTGGCGGTCTTGTCGAAAGCCTCGCCCGCCGCATCGTCCACGGTATCGCCCAACAACCGGTACTGCCCGACGCCAGCCACCTCGACCAGCATCGTGTGGCCGCCGGAGACCAGCAGCGCGACAAAGGGGAACTCAGGCGGCGCCGGTTCCAGCATCGGCGCCAGCAGGTGCCCCTCCATATGGTGCACCGCCACCGCGGGCACCCCCCAGGCCCAGGCCAGGCTGCGGCCAATCGCCGCCCCCACCAACAGAGCCCCGATTAGCCCCGGCCCAGCGGTATAGCCTACCCCATTGATTTGACCGCCTTTTAGCCCAGCCTCGGCCAACACCTGCCGAATCAGGGGCAGGGTCTTGCGCACATGGTCACGCGAGGCCAGTTCCGGCACCACCCCGCCATAATCATCATGCAATTGCACCTGGCTATACAGGGCGTGGGCCAGCAGCCCGGCCTCACTGTCATAAATCGCGATGCCGGTCTCGTCGCAGGACGTCTCGATACCTAATACCCGCATCGGTCACCTATCCGTGAATTGAAACCAGGCATTGTAGCAGGCCCCTTGTGGCCAGATAAAAACAGCACTTGAAAGGAAAATCCCTCAGTAATCTGTTGGACATCGGCACGGATGGGCTATAATGGCCGCCCTATTTCTATAAAAAACAATGACTACACTTATGGCCAATTCAAGCGGGATCACGAGCGGGATTCGAGTCAGCGGTTTAACCAAGATCTTTAATGGCGGCGTCAAAGCGATTAATGGCCTTGAACTCGAAGTCAACGCCGGGGAAATCTTGGCCCTGCTCGGCCCCAATGGTGCCGGCAAAACCACGACCATCCGCGTCCTCTCCACCCTCAGCGGCTTTGATGAAGGGCAAGTCGAAGTCGCCGGTTACAACGTCGATACGCATCCTGAAAAAGTCCGCACCACTATCGGCGTCGTCGCCCAACAAACCGGGGTTGATTATTTTCTGACCGGCCGTGAAAACCTGGAATTACAGGGCCGGCTCTACCGGATGAAAAAAAGCGAAATTGATGCCCGCATTCAGGAACTGGCCACCTATTTCGAAATCGCCGACGCGCTTGATCGCCAGGTGATGACCTACTCCGGCGGCATGCGGCGCAAGCTGGATATCGCCACGGCACTGATTCATGGCCCCAAAGTTTTATTCCTGGATGAACCCACCCTCGGCCTCGACATCAAGAGCCGGCAGAACCTGTGGCGCTACATTGAGAAATTAAACAAAGAACAAGGACTCACCATTCTCCTCACCACCCACTACCTGGAAGAGGCGGATCATTTGAGCCATCGCGTCGCCATCATCAACAGCGGCAAGATTCAGGTTATCGACACCCCGGAAGCCCTCAAAAACGCAATTCACGGTGACGCAGTCATCCTGACCTTCAGCAGTGCAGGCCCGGAAGTCGGCACACTCACTTATGCACTGCACGAACTCCCCGGCGTGCGCGATGTGGTCTGGGAAAATGACAAACTTCATCTCTACGTTGACAACGGCGGTGAATCCGTACCAACGATTGTTCGTCTTGCCGGTGAAAAAGGTGTTGGCATCAAGACACTGTCACTGGCCCACCCTACATTGGACGATGTATTCCTGAAATACACCGGCAACTCCCTCGCCGAAGCCAAAGACAAGGAGGAAGGCGAAGAGTGGTGGCAGCAATGGGCCGGCAAAGGCGGTGGTAGTAAATGGGAAAAGAACTGGCAAAAGTGGCAGACCAAACTTGAAGAAAACGGCGACGAACAACAAAAGGCAGGCTGGCAACAACAGCGGCAGCAATGGCAACAACAAGATGTGACGTCCGAATCATCAACCTCTACGTCAGCCGAAGCTGTGCCAGCAGCGCAGGGCGCGCCTGAGCCCAAGACTACCGAACAACAATGGCCGCAACAGGCCGGACAATCCTGGCCCAATCAACAACAGTGGCCACAAGACAAGCAATGGCCAAACCAGTCGCAAGGCGACTGGCAAAAATGGCAATCCAAAGACGATAAAAATTAATTCGAGGACACGATTGTGTTGGCCGATACCTGGTACCTGTTTCTAAAATACACCAAAATCACTCTGCGCATGCCGATGTGGACGTTGTTCACCCTGGTTCAACCCTTACTCTGGCTGTTGATCTTCACCCAGCTATTTAAGAATGTCGTCAACATCCCAATGGATGATGGCAGCAGCTATGTTGATTTCTTTGTTCCCGGCGTCCTGGTCATGACAGCGCTGTTTGGTTCGTCGTGGTCTGGTGTGAGCCTGTTACGCGAAATCACTGCCGGCAGCGTCGACAAGATGCTGGTCTCGCCAGTGTCGCGAATCGCCATCGTCCTCAGCCGCGTTCTGCACTCAGCGGCGCAAGTCGTGCTACAAACTCTCGTCATCATCCTGGTCGCATGGCTGATGGGCGCCAAGCTTAATCTCGATCCGCTATCGTTATTGATGGCAATGTTAAGCGTCTTTTTATTGGGCGTTGGCTTGGCGGCATTATCCAACGGCTTTGCCATCGTACTGCAACGCGAAGAACCGCTGGTCATGATCGGTAACCTGATGACCCTGCCGCTGATGTTCCTCTCCAGCGCCATGGTGCCGAAGCAATTCATGCCCGGCTGGATCGAAAGCATCTCCCTGATCAACCCCATCACCTATGCAGTGGAATCAGTGCGCGCGGTGCTGGTGGGCACACCGGATTTCTCCAGCTATGGTTTCGGCGCTATGATCATGTTTGGATTTGCAGCAATCTCTCTGACTTGGGCGGTGAGCGCCTTCAATGGCCTACGTGACTAGCCGCCTGCTGGAAACAGCAGCATAACCTCAGAAGGTGTAGCGCACCCCAATATTGAACGCCTGCCGCGTATAGCCCCCCAGCGAGTTACTTTGTCGCGCCACCGCGCCGCTATAGATAATCCCCTCAACGATTTGCGTGGGATCATAGACAATACCGAGTGGCAAGTTGGAGCGCTGAATCAACGCCATATAGCTCACATTGACACTAAAGCTCTCGGTCCATTGATAATTCCCCCCCAGCCGCACCATGGTCGCCAGATTGATACGTCTTTTGGGGCCTGTTAACAAGGTCGAAGAGTCCAAGTTTTTGTACACATACAGTGTCGCCGACCCATCTGTAAACACCGAGACCTTTCCCCCCAACCGTTTATCCAACCGCCCAGAAAGTGCGTGACTGTAATAGGCGTAGTCCGCACCTAACGGCTGATTATTTTTGTTATCCGTAAAAGTATAGCCATACCCGAAAGGCATGCCCTCGGCAAACTGGCGATTAATGTACAGATTCAAAGACAGCGTGTCCGCATCAAAAAATGGACTCGTCTGAGTCGCCAGAGTTCGATAAGACCCGTTCACCTGATAGAATTTGCCGTTGTCACTTCGCCAAGATGCATCCAAAGAAAAATTATTGGTGCGACTGACATTATCTTCGGCCCGCAGAACTCCAAACTGACTTGATGCCTCATATCCCAGGGAAAAGTCATACCCCCAGCGACTTGTCTGTAATGACGGGGCTAACGTGAAATTAAAAAAATCATATTGCCCACGATGAAATGTTGAATACGTGGGCCGCGCATCCAGATGGAATTTATAATTCTTGTTGATCTTGTAGTTATACGCCACTGACGCATAAGTATCTGAACGATATTCAAATAGTCCATCATCACTCAAATTGGCATTGTCATCCATGGCCAGCGTATAACCCAGGGCATAACTAAAACCATTCGTCTGCCGCCGGAGAACATCCGCCCTCTGCTCAGCATACCGGCGCATCTTGTCATTTGCCTTGCTTGATTGCGCAATAAATCCATATTGAATGATCGCATCGTTTTCCCGGCTCAACTGCTCATACACCTGGGCCATATTCATTCGTGCCCCAACCTGATCCGGATAGCGTTTGATCACCTCATCATACCAACCGAGCGCGTCCTCAGGCTTTCCCTGCCGCAACTTGACCGCCCCCATATTCCACAGCGCTGTCAAATCGCCATCGAATCGTTTCAAAACTTCACGAAAAGCATCCTCCGCCCCTTCGAGCTCACCTTTTTCCAATCGTTGCCGTCCCTGTGCCAACAACAATAGACGCTGAATTTTTACAATCTGTTCCGAATCAGTCGCCACTGCCAATGCCGCGCTATACTGCCGCGCCGCTTCCGGCATTTTATTTTCTTCTTCGTAGATATAACCAAGACGCAATCGGGCGTCAGCATGCCCAGGATCCAGCGCCGCCGCCTTCTGAAAAGCTTCTTTGGCCTTATCTTGATTGCCAAGCTTCAACCAAATCTCACCCAATTTAAAATAAACATCGGGGTCCGCTGGACTTTGCGTCAATGCCGCCAGGTACTGATCCAGATCGCGATTCGTTTGCCTCACTTCCGCAAGACGCCCCCCCACCAACTGTTCAACCCGATTCAATAATGCGGCGGCACTGACCGCCACTTGCTGTTCACCGCCGCGAGCCACCACCAAATCCAATTCGCGAACGCCCTCTGGAATTCGTCGCGAATCCAAATACACCATCCCCAATCGTAATCGAGCCTCTAAATTATCAGGATTATGATCGACAATGCCTTCATACGCCTTTATCGCCTCTGGCAATTCATTCGCCGAATGATGCAATGCCGCCAAACTCATACCCACCTGGAAATTATCAGGATCAAGCTTGATGACCTCTTCGAACTCCTGCCGCGCCAAGACCACATCTCCGCCCTGGAGATATCGCACCCCACGAATGGTACCCAGCTTAATCTTTGATGTTTGCCCCATAGGTGACTTGGCTGCCAAATCAACCACTCTTTGATAGGATACCTCCGCTCCACTCACATCCCCCTTGGCCTCCAACACCATCGCCAAATGAAAGTGCGCTACCGGATTATTCGGCACCAGCCCAATCAGGCGCCGATAAATAGTAATCGCCTCATCAAAACGACCCAGCCGATACAAAGTAATCCCGATATTGTGCAAGACATCGGGCTCACCACCATGCCGCCGCATCAGCTGCATACCTATCTGATCCATTTCCTGTATTTTGCCTTGCGCCGCCAAGCCGTTAAACACCGCCAAGCCCACCTGCTTGTCCGCTTCCTGGGCCTCTTTGGATTCGGGGGGAGCCTTGCTCAAAATATAGCGATACTGCTCGATCGCATCTGTCGGATTTTTGGACTCAGTTAGAGCCCTGGCATACGCAAAACGCAGTGCAAGGTTGTCAGGCGACAATTCAACGCTGCGCCGAATCAATGGCAAGCCCTGCGCAAACTCACCGCGCTGAAAATGGATGATGGCCTGCTGATAATAGGCCTCTGCATTATTGGGATCCAACCTGACAACTTCTGCAAAGACCTGATACGCCTCGTTAAACTTTCCCTTTTGCATTGCCTCGCGAGCGACATCCAACAACCGGTTCACCGCCGGCTGAGCCGCTGGCAAGTCAATAGCTTCTTGCTGCGCATGCGAAATTGGAACTACAGAAACAAGCATCAAACAACAAAATGCTCGCGCGATCACACGCGAAAACGCTCCATTGAATCGATGTTTTCCCGCTCGCTGCATAATATAGCCGCTATTAAAAATACAGATTCAACCGCGCCAGAATCTTCCAGCCATCGAAACTTAGATCAAGGCGATCATAATCATCTCTGGATTTTGGTGGATTACGAAGATACTCCGCATAGCCATAGTTTGTATTAATCTTATATGGAAGAAACAAATCAAGATTATCCGTAATCAGAAAGTCCTGTTTCAGCGCCCCCTCTCGCAGCTGGACTGCACGCAATCCGATTAAATAGGAAGCCTCGATCCCCACCGACATCCAATCACGAAAGAAATAATCCCCCCCAATCCCGGGCTGCAGCGCCAGCAAACCTGTCGCCTGAGACATCAAAACGATATTCTTGGTCACTCCTTTAGCCAACCCTGTAAGATAGGTAAAAGATAAATCCTCGCGATAATCAATATCGTAAATCTCATTAAGCGTCAGTCGATAGTAGACCTTGTATCTCTTTGGCTCATCAATCACATAACGACGCACACCCGCATAGAATTCGTTATAAGACATCTTGGCCGCACGCTTCATATGCACTTCCGCCAACTCACCTTGCAGCGAAAACAAACCATCAATCGTCGCGCGAGAAGACGCTTCCCAGGTGCTACCACCAAATATCACCGAATTCTTACGGTCCAACTGCCACTGAAACTCCAGCCCCGCATTGGTACCCAACCCCAACTCAGGCAGCGGATTAGGAAAATAGAGACTCACACTGTCATTACCTCCGGTCGCGGCATTGGTAAGCGTCGCAGTCCCTGCAACAGGTGACTGAAATTCATATTGATTCAATTCCTCCAAGGCAGGACGATGCACGCCAAGGTACATCCCGACACTAAACGTCCGCTCCTCCGCCCCCCAAGCTGCGGCAACACCGCACACACTCAATACCAGCAGCTGCAACAATCGGACTGGAACATGCCGCGAATAAACAATCCGTTTCTTCACAACACACATTAAATGTCCACGCAGGAAAGAAACAAACGACACCTGACGTGAAAACTGAAAAAGGGCAACCGCCCCTTTTCTCAACACCCAACGCGGGAAAAGTCTCATCTGCCACAACATGGCGGAACTCATTATGTCTGCGTCCGCTTATCGAAGAGCGGCAAGACCATCAGCGCAACAATACAGCTCAAAATCATATAAATAACTACAAATACGCCTAATTTCACATGCGGCGGAAACTCCGACATGAACAACACGGCAAAACCTACCGTCACCACCACCGCGTTGAAAACTATTGTGCGCCCTATGCTCCGCAATGTATTTAATGCGGCGTCTTGATGATCCACACTCTGCCGTTCACGTCGATAACGAAACAGATAATGCACGGCATAATCGACCCCCACACCAATGGCCACCCCCGCCGCCAACGCTGTCGACACATCCAATGGCACTCTCAACCACCCTGCCGCCCCTGCCACCAGAATCGTGGTGATAGTCACCGGCACTATCGTCATCACTCCATAATAAAGCGACCCAAATAAAAATGCTGCCAACACAAAAATTCCCACTTTGGAGAAGATAATCGACGAGCCCTGGCTATCAATCAGCAAATCAGCCCAAATATAAGAATTATTCGCCGATCCCGCAAAATTAACGTCCACGCCAGGCCCCGCCAAATTAGCATCGATAAAGGCGCGTAATTTATCGATAATCGCCTTCAGGCGCGCAGTTTCATCTGTCTTGATTGAAATGCTGATGTTGGCACGCTGATAACCAAAATCCACCACCTCGTCCAGCAGTTCCGGCTGTCCGGAAACCGAGAACAAATAGAGCGCCTCAGCAATTTCCGCCCCCGATTTCGGCAACACATTGAATGAGTTATCTTCCGCATGCAGCGATTTATTCATGCTCTTCAGAAAATCAACGACCGACAAGGTATCTCCCACGTCTGGCAAGCTCTCGGCATAATTCTGTAGCGCCTCCATCTTCGCCAACAACACGGGATCTTTAAATGCATCACGCCGATCCGTCTCGATGACCACATTGAGGAATATGGTCCCGTCAAAACGCTGATTCAGCAACTGAGTCGATTGAGAAACCTCGCTGCCTTTTTTAAAATCACTCATCCAGCTGGAATTGACCTGCAAACGACTTGCACCCGCACCAACGACCAGTGTCACCACTCCAATCAGCAACAGCGAACGCCGCGGATTAGACATCAACCCTCGCCCCAGCGTTACCAACCATCGCGTCAACACATCTTGTTCAGCATGAACACGCATCGAGCGACGCTTGGATAGATAACCACTTACCTTGGGCGGCATTACCGACAATAATGCCGCTGCAAAGGTCACTGTCAGCAACCAGCTAAACACAATCCCTACCACCGTAAATAAACCGAACATTTTGAAGGGCGGCATATCAGCAAACAAAAACGTCAAGAAACCAATCGCCGTCGTCGCGGAGGTCATCACCAATGGCGAACCCAGCTCACCCAACACCTCGGCAACAATTTCCCCCGCTTTGCGATGCGGGTTGTCCAACACCTTGTTGTAATATTCACTCAGCAGATGCACAGAATCACCGATCCCCACGGCCACCAGAATTACCGGCAGCATCGTAGAAATGGTATAGAGGGGAACATTCAGAAATGCCATCAAGCCCAAAGTGGAAATTACTGCACCAGCCATGACCAACATCGGGATCGCAACACCAGGCCCGGTGCGAAAAACCAAGAACAATGCAAACGCCATTAACACCAGCAGCAAGGGAATCATGCGTTTCATGTCATCCATAGCATGCAAACCCGACGTCACTTCAATGACCGGCCTCCCGGCAAGATAAAACACATCGCCGTTATCCTTCGCCGTTACAAATACGGGCTTGGCTGCGGCATCAGCCGCCTTATCTCCAGCCGCCTTCCAGCCACCCGCCGAACTCCAATTGCCACCCTGCTGCCAGTTTCCCTGCCACTCACCCTCGCCCCCATTCTCAGCGGCAAGAATGCCTTTGATCTGCCAATAGGTCTGATAGCGGTTAACCGCCCCTTCCTTGAGCTTGGCGCGTATCATGGTCGCATTGCCATCGGTAGACACAAGATTGCCCACCAACAAATCCGCATGCTGCTGCACGCTTTGCTTCAGCGCTGCCATTTCCGTCTCGGTTTTTGGTGCGTATGGCATCAAGCGTTGCGCACCCATGGCCTCATCAGTTCCGACGAATACCGTCGCCGTCGCCAACGAAGCCACATCGATCGTACGCAAGGCCACTACGCCCGGCAGCGCCCCAACTTTTTCGGTAATACGCGCCACGCGCGCCAGGGTTTCAGCGTTATAAATAGATTTATGATTGTTTTCGATGACGATGACCACTGCATCTTTTACCCCAAACAGATGCTCGACCCGCTCATCGTATTTAATTGCCGGATGCCCCTTTGGCATGTACACCCGTGCATCAGTCTCCCAGCGCAACGATGACAATTGCATCGCCAGGAACACGATCATCGCGACCGTGATGATAAGGATCAGCTTGGGATATTGGGTGACTATTCCGTATAGCTTACGCATTGATCTAACATTCCATTGTTAATTTAACGTCAAAGATACCTTAGAACGAGTATTTAAACTCAACAAAGACGCGATCGTTATCATGAAAATTCCCCAGGAACTGCGCCACCTGAATCGAGTTGTTAAACTGCCCCGTCGCCGTTACACTGGAAGTCCCGAAATCGGACCCGCGTCCATCAAACATGTCCATGCCCACCGCAACCTGAAAACGGTTCGTCACCTGGAAGAACACCTTCGGCTTCCAGTAAGTCTCCTTCAATCCCTGTAAGTAAATGAAGAGCAACTGCGCCGTCATCGAATACTGAGGAAACTCACGTCGCATGAACAGATTATAGGACGTATCCGTCTGCTTCTGGATCAGCGTCGGCTCCCATCCCAACACTATCCACTGCATCATCCCAAGCGACACATCCCAGCCCATCATCACAAAATCGACACCGCCCCCCCAGCGAAAATGATTTTTCTGCGCCTCACCGTTGGTATCGACATAACCATCCTTGTCGATATCAGCAGTATTACTCCGCCCGAAAAATTTATCGGTCACATAAGCAAACTCACCCTTGAGAATGTAATTTCCCATTTGCCGAACAGCCGTCAAGCCGTACATTGAGATTCGTGTATAGGTTGGGAAAAATACTGCTGGAATCGTTCCGTCAATTTTAACTGTGCGAAAGATGACTGGAAAATCATCCCAAGTATAGAAATAGCTTAATGCCAATTCGGTATCGAGCCAGGTCGTCGACCAGCGCAGACCAATCTCTGTATTCTCCAGCTTCCACGACTCCGGCTTCGTCGTCCCCGGCACATCCTGCAATAACTCCCATTCTGATCCAGGAGGCGCTGGTTTATGAAATTTCAAATCCGGAATCAACAATAACTCAAAATTACCTGCATCAGCGTAGTGATCCAACTTAAAGGTCCAGAGCGGTATCCGGTAATCAAGCAAATCGGGCAGGATCAGTTCGCGGAAATCCATCGGATTGATTTCATCGACAATCCGCACCCCCTCTAGCACACCCCATACCACATATTGTTTACCCGCGCGCACATCCCACGAACCGTGTGAGACGTCTATGTACATCTCACGCGTCGCAATTACTGGCGAGTCTTTTTCGTGGGAAAGATTTTTAACGAAAGCCAACGGCTCATTTTGATTACGCTCCAAACGCGCAGCGATGGTTTCGTAATTGAACAAATCGTAGGCGAGGTCATAGTAAGCCCACCCCGAATAGGTAAGGTTCACCGTGTCGCTATAGGGATACTGAACATTGGCGTAAGCTATATTGCGAATTTTGGTAATCGAGCGCGGCTCACGCATTCGATACGCAGTTTCATTTTTTAGATAACCGCTCAGCCGAATTTTCGACCAAACACTTGTATCTTGCTCAAGATCGAGTTGCGTGCCAAATAAATCACTGCCGCCGGAACTGAACGCGCTCTCTTGGGCGTGTATCGTCCCGGCCATCAGCAATCCCGCCGCAAGAAAAGATATCAGTAATTGCCGTAACACTCGTGACCACCACCACCCTCATTTAGCGCATCAGATGCGGCTCTTGCACTTATCACACAACACAATGAGCTCACCTGCCCCCAGCCCCAAAGTCACGCTCTGCCCCGCATGCAACGAAATACTGCACCCGGAACATACAACATTGCGATTCAGTACCATCTTTTCCCAGCCCAAAACAGCCGCAAATCTATCATCCCTGCCGCCACTCTCTGCCACCGTCTGCCCAGACGTCATTGCGGCTTCTGCCTCCTTAAAGGCTTCTTCCAGAATATTGCGAATCAGGATTGAAACCGGTATCCCCAGGTCTTTGGATCGTTGTAACACGCGATCCCGTAATTCGCGCGGCACGCGTGCCCCAAGGTATTCTTCTTTACGCTTCATTGCCATGGAGAGCGCACGCTCCCGCATGATTTTCCCAGGATTGGGTATTTGATTACTCATTGGCCTTGTCCTCCGTGTCATAGGGCATCCATATACCCATGTCAAACACATGTGTAACAATGTTATACATGTGTCATCGCGAAGTCAAGCTCAACTACCCACGCAGCGATAACCAATCGTCCTTAAAGGACTTTTTATTATAAGTAATGTTATACATCAAATAAAAAACGCCGTCCAGAAAATCCTGAACGGCGCCTTGGACTAGCTCATGCTCACCGCCTGTTAACCACCTTTTTGCAGCTCTCGCTCCGTAAACTGGCGATCCTCCAACCCGACCCCCACCTTTACATCAGTGACTTCAAACAACGACTTGTGGCGCGTCTGTACGTTTTCTACCTGCACCCGGTCCCAGGCCCATGCCTTTCCCACCTGCTGCCACTTCAGTGTAGCCGTTTTTAGCAACATCCCCTGACGATCGAAATAATCGGTCTTCTGGCGTACGCAACCCGCCCAATTCTGCCCCTTGGCATACCACGACACACGTTTGCTATAGAGAGAGTTCGCTTCTTTAGGCACACTCTCCACTACATAGTGCGGCTGACCACCGAGATTCTCCACCCGAAGCAAGGTATGGGTATCAGCCGTTACTGGCCGATCATCGATATCGCCATAGGTCAAATCGGAACCCAAAAAGCTATCTCCAGGATCACGCACAGAAACGCGACGAATCTTGCGCAGTTGCGGTAAATACAACCATTGATCTGCCATTTTGCCACTGGCTGCCAAATAACCCCAGCGCAAAAAACCGGTGCCGCGAGCATCTGGCGGAAATTCAGTCATCAACACCATCTTATCCGCCACCTCGCCACCCGCCTCACGATAATTCTTCCACAGTCGACGATAGACGTTCTTACGTTCACTGCCATCCTTATCGATTAGAGTAATACTCAGCTGCGAAGTATTATCAGGCCCCGCGCTTTTGTACTCACATTGCTGCACAATATCATTCGCCGTTGGATCAGCCGCCATCGCCACCTCTACCAGAGACAAGCACAATAGCAGCGACAGACTTCCTCGAATATTACCCAAGACTTGTATCATCGCCCCTCCCTTTGCCAATCTGAAATTCATTACTCATCCACACGGACAACCGTCAAAATTGCCATCGCCAACAATGGCCACTATATCTATCTTTATTTCATAAAAAAAGAGAGGGGCATAACGCCCCTCTCTCTGATACCACCTATATCTACAGCCTAGCTTAGAAGCCAGTACCGTCGGTCGCAGTGCTGCCAAACACAGCCGGCCAACCACTTGGACCAACCGCCGAACCTGCTGTCAGACCGAACTTGCTGATCAGAGCCAGCGCATCGCTGACGTTATCAAAGTTCTGATAACCAAACTCCTGGCCCACGGTCGCATTCATGTTCTGACCGACATAAACACCCTTGATATCGTTACCCGTAGTATAGGTAATCGAAGTCGCCGGCGTAGCACCTGCCAGATTCAGAGTACCATTCGCAGAAATGTAGGTACCCTTGGCTTCAGCCAATAGGAACTCCTGCCAGTCGATACCGGTAGGCGCTGCCTGCCAGATCTGATCGGTGCCCAGAGCCGCTGTACCCGTCAAACCAACACGGCTGGCAACCTTCATCTTCATGTTGTTCGGTACACCAGCGGTCAGGTTCGCAGTATCGGCTTCATAGAAGAAGTCGGTACGGAAACCGCTACCAGAAGTATTTTTCAGGCTTTGTCCCAGATTAACAAGAGCACCCGCCCAACCAGACTGGATGGACGTGCTGCCACCGAAGGTGTCAGCACCCGACACTTCTTTCAAACGTTGCTTGTCCAAAATACCGCCAGCGGTATTTTGAGTCTGGACAAAGCTTTCGTCACCGAACGTCAGGTTAGCCAGATTAGGCTGGGTAGCCGTTGCACCCGTATCGGTGATGATTGTCTGGAAATAAGTCTTACCACCAGCCGTCGTATCAACAATTTGACGCTGAAAGAAACCATCACCCGTCACTGCGGTGCCACAGGTAAAGCCTGTTGGGCAAGCCGCGCCAATCGTGCCGGTAGACACAGACCATTGATCAAAATTAGCCGTCGTAGGAGCAGCCGCCATCGCTACCCCGGAAAGTACCAGGGCTGCAGAACCGATGGAGGTCGCCGCTTTCATAATATTACGCATTTTATAGCCTCCTAAACTTCACACGCTTACGGAGATGGCGCCGCATCCCCTCCTAAACCCTACCGAGAACTTTATACCACCCGTGCAGCAATACGGTCAACTGTTGCACAACAGAATACTACGGGGCCTACCCCCGTACAACAATGTATAACACCATCCTTGAATCTGTCAAGCGCTTCCACGCCCACATGCTATACATATTGGGTGGCGCAGGCCAATCCAAGCCTCGACCTCCAACATCCCTACCATAACGCTCCGGCCTGCGGATCAGATCCGCTTGCCCTGCTTTCCTATAAGGTTATCGGCCATCCAAGATTAGAACTTTAGCCTTTTCCAGTAAAAATGATGGAAATGATTTCAACCTTTTTCTCCCAACAGCGGCATTGGCTCTACCCCCATGCCATGACGAGAATGAAAATTCAAAAAAATCAAATTATTACCTTTAACTCCATAATCCACACAAGTTACCGAGGCCGGATCAATCCGGAGCTGCCGGTAAGCTGCCAAGGGCAACCCGATAGCTTCAGCCACCAAGGCCCGGATCGGGCCGACATGGGTCACGACCACGAGTGTTTGGCCGCGATGGGTCTCCACCAAGCGCTTTATCACCGCCTCAGTGCGCTCGACCAAGGCGTACATGGACTCGCCCTGCGACGGCTGGAAGGCCGCCTGATCCCGTTTCCAACACTGATATTCCTCGGGATACTGGCGCTCGATTTCATCAAAATAGAGCCCCTCCCAGATCCCGAAATGACGCTCGACCAAACCCGGATCGAGATTGACCGCCAACCCCTTAGGTGCTGCAATTGCAGCGGCAGTCATTCGCGTCCGCTGGCTCGGACTGGAATAGATTTGGTCCACAGAATGTACCCGCAACGCCTCGGCAGTAGTAGCCGCCTGCACCTGTCCACGAGCGTTCAGCGGCGGATCTTCAATGCTGTCGCAATAAATGCGATCCAATGGAAAATCCGTCTCGCCATGTCGCACGTAAAGAATACGGGTACTGGGTTCTTTTTCACGCATTAGAGAAATCTAACCGCTGTGGTGCAGAAAGGCCAGGGCGGACCTGAAGTCCGCCCTGGAGATTGATTTAAGCTGATCGCTTGACCGGCTTGGCATCGGTCACTTCGGCCTTGGGATCTTTCGAGTTGTGCTCAACCCAGTGCCGCCCGCCATTACGATCGGTTTCGCACTTCCAGAACGGCGCGCGCTCCTTGAGATAGTTGATAATGAAACGGCAGGCATCGAAGGCATTGGCACGATGCGCCGACCACACGGCCACCAGCACGATCGGATCATTGGGGAACATCTCGCCATAACGATGCACGACCAGGCTGTCAATAATTTCCCAGCGTTCCGCGGCTTCTTCACAAACACGCTCGATGTGCTTTTCAGTCATGCCTGGATAGTGATCCAAGATCATCGAGGTCACATTCTGACCTTCATTGAAATCGCGCATGGTGCCGACAAAGGAAACGACACCGCCATGCTTGCCATGCGGCAAGGTATCCTGAAAGGCAGCCACTTCACGATATGGATCAAACGGCGTTTCTTGGACGATGACTTTCATGCTTTAACCTCCAGTCACGGGCGGGAAAAACGCCACTTCGTCGCCTTCCTTGATCGTGGCCTTGGCGTCGGTATATTCCATATTGATCGCGATCAGCGTACTGTCCGGCAACGGCTGGCCGCCGGAAATCTTGCCCCACAATTCGGCGACCGTCGCGGTTTTACCGCTCAGCGCGATACTATCCTCGGCACGCCCCATCTTGTCACGCAGACTGGCGAAATAACGAACCTTAATATTCATGATCTCACCTCGCCTTATGCGCTAGCCGTGCGGCGCCAGGTGCCAGACTTGCCACCTGATTTCGCGGTCAGACCAATACCTTCCATCACCATGCCGCGGTCAACCGCTTTACACATGTCATAGATGGTCAGCAGCGCGACCTGAACTGCAGTTAATGCTTCCATTTCAACGCCAGTTTGCCCTTTGCAACGGACAGTCGCTTCGCAATAGACAGAGTTTTGCTCCGGCTCAGCCGTCAACTGCAAATCAACGGCTGTGATCATGATCGGATGGCAAAGCGGAATAATATCCGGTGTGCGCTTGGCGCCCATGATTCCGGCAACGCGGGCAATCCCCAGCACGTCACCCTTCTTGTGGCTGCCTTCCATGATTTTCTTCAACGTTTCGGCTTCCATGAAGATGCGGCCTTCAGCCGTCGCTTCACGCACGGTTTCAGACTTGGTGCCAACATCAACCATGTGCGCATCGCCAGCGGCATTAAAATGGGTAAATTCGCTCATCAATTAGCTCTCACTTTCCTAAAAAAACATAAAGGCGCCACCCGCGGCATGCACAGACTATGGGCGCCAGGAACCTTAATCTTTAACCCCCGATCTGGGTCATGCTGACCCGACCGATATCCTTGATGTTCACCTGCTGGGCAGCCACGGAGGCCTTTTTCGCCTCGAAACCATCCTTCGCCTTTTCGGAGAAGGCCTTGCGGAACACGGCGATGAGTTCATCATCACTGCCGTTGGCACGGATCAATTCCCGCAGGTCGTACTCCTGATCGGAGTATAGACAATTGCGAATTTTACCATCGGCGGTCACACGTATCCGCGAACAATTACCACATAAGCTACGGGTAAAGGCAGGAATAACGGCGATTTTACCCTTGTGGCCAGGGGCCTGGAAGATATGGTGCTCGGTACGGGTTCCCGGTGCCGGCTGAATACCGGGGTACATGCTTTCGATCTGATTGACCAAGCTCTCGGCGCTGGCGAAATGCACCCCCGACTCCCAGATTTGATGAGCGTCGAAAGGCATAAACTCGATAAAACGAACGGTCAGTTTCTTATCTCGCGCCAACTCGGTGAATTGACTCAATTCATCCTCGTTGAAACCGCGCATTAGCACCACATTGATCTTGACACGGGGGAATCCCGTAGCGATCGCCAAGTCTATGGCATCCATGACTTTTTCTACGCCTTCGCGGCGCGTGATACGGACAAATTTTTCCGCATCAAGGGTGTCGAGACTAATGTTAACGCCGGTCAACCCCGCAGCAAGCAGCTTATCGGCATAACGATCAAATAACAGGCCATTGGTGGTCATGTGCACCGATTTGACACCCGGGGTCGCGACAGCGCCTGCCACCAGCTCAACGATGTCCTTGCGAACCGTCGGCTCACCTCCAGTATAACGTACTTTCTTCACCCCCATCCTAGCCAACACGTTGATTATACGAAGAATTTCTTCGCCCGACAGGATCTGCTCCTTGCCTTTGAAATCAACACCTTCCTCAGGCATGCAATAGGTGCAACGCAGGTTACACTTTTCGGTTACAGCAATCCGGACATAGTCGAAAGTTCTACCGAACTGATCCTGCAGCGGGGGCAGCGGTGAAGTTAAATTTTGATTAGACGTGGTTTCCAACGCATTATCCCGCAGGTTCATTGCAGACTGGCTGATCGGCCCCATGGCTGTCTCTCCCATACATTCCACCCAATAGTTGAGTAAAAGAGTAGGGTACTAGCTCGCCACGCAAAAAACCATTGTTTTTTGCGGCCTTGCATGACAGGCGACAACAAACCTTCGTTCGTAGCCATAACCCTACTCACCTTCCTTCCTAACTATGGCGACCTGCCGCCCAGATTTTGTCATGCATCGACTGCATTGTTGTAGCCACAAGAAAACCACATTATTTCAACGGGTTATCTTCAGCCCAAACCACACATCCCTGCATCACAAGCCCAAGTACTTATACTATTTATCGGTCTTTAGTCGCCATTTCTTAAGTGCGCGATAGCCTTATAAACCTGTGCCATCTTCACATCTTTAAGGGGCGATAATAACTCACTTATTGTCTAACGCACAACTCCAGCTTAACGCCAGCTGAACAACAAAGCTGCATTTACAATAGTTCATTAAACACTCAATAACCAAACTCTATATAGATATTCTCATTTCTTATAGTTGACTCCCCCGCTAAATTAAGTAGAGTGCTGGGTTCATCAAAAAACGACAGTAATTTATGCGCCTATGACTTCAACTAGCTCAATCTCTAGCGGCCAGTGGCTGCGGCCACGCCCCCTGACCATCGCCCGCTCTCATCCCTCGGTGGCGGTATATAAGGATCAGGTCTATGCCTTTGGCGGCGGTGGGCCGCAATTCAAGAGCATGAATTCAGTCGTGCGCTACAAGCCGGCGACCGACATGTGGGCCGATTGCGCGCCGATGCCGAGCTTGCGCTCAGGCACCATGGCAATGACCGTTGGCGACCGAATCTATGTCATGGGCGGCGGCTTTAAGCAGGAGAACGGGAATTTTAAATTTCTGACGACGGTCGAGATTTATTACCCGGAGCGCGATACCTGGGAAAAGGGCCCGGATTTGTTGCAACCACACGATTATCCGGCGGTGGCGTTACTCGACAACAAGATTTATATCCTCGCCGGCCATCACCCCAATGCCACGCAAGGCGGGCCGAAGACTGATCCGGGATTTGATTTCTGCGAGCGTTTGGATTTGGCAACCGGAAAATGGGAAGCCATTGCGCCGCTGCCGACACCACGTTTTGCATTAGCCGCTGTAACCATCAACGGCAAGATTCTGGCCATGGGCGGCGTTGCCTTCCGCTCCGGTGATTTTGATAATTTCACCGTTGTTGAAAGTTATGATCCAAAACTTAATCAATGGCGGAGGGATGACACTTACACCTTGCCGTGGCCCGCGGCAGGATTAGGCGCCGCATATCTTGACGACAAACTTTATGTCTTTGGTGGCTATAGCAGCGATGACATTCATAATCGCACTGCCTGCTTTGATGTCAGCACCGGTCGCTGGCAACAAGTGATGGGCATGCCGGCACCGGTGGCGGCGATGGGCGTTGCCGTGTGTGGCGGTATGATTTATTCCATCGGCGGCTGGGCTGATGACGGCCGTACGCCGATCGACAAGGTCTATGCCTTCTCGCCAAAACAAAACTGACAACGGTTTTAGCAACGCGCAACTCAGCCGTTATAGCCGCCATATTTTATTGCCAGAGATCGATATCGCCGGCCAGCAGCGATTGCGCGACAGTCATGTGTTATTGATTGGTGCAGGCGGACTCGGCTCGCCTGTTGCGCTTTATCTTGTCAGCAGCGGCATTGGCCAACTCAGCATTTTCGATCCGGACACTGTAGAGCTGGGCAATCTGCAACGCCAGATCGCCTTTCGTGAGCAGGATTTGAATCATCCCAAAGCCTTTGCACTGCGTGACACTTTGCACGCATTAAATCCTGATGTCCTCGTCACGGCAACCAATGAACGGTTCGAAGGTGAACGTCTCTCTGCTGCCATCGCCAACGCGGATGTGGTCATCGATGCCTCGGACAACTTTGCCACTCGTTTTGCCGTGAATGAGGCGTGTGTTAAGGCAGGGGTACCGCTGGTCAGCGGTTCGGCCATCGGCTTTCGTGGCCAGGTCAGCGTCTTCTTCCCGGATCATGGCCCTTGTTATCGCTGTTTATACAAAGACGAGGACGAGGCGGGGCCACGCTGTGTGGAAGTAGGTATTTTCGCCCCGCTCACTGGCATTATCGGCGGTTTGCAGGCGGCCGAGGCGCTAAAGTTGGTTCTTCAGGCCGGTAAGTCGTTGGCGGGGCGGGTGATCACGGTCGATGCCCTGACCATGGAGATCCGCACCCTGAGCCTGAAACGGGATCCAGATTGTCCAGTGTGCGGGGATTGATTCATTAAAAATCTCCGCCCTTAGGGTAGGGGCACGGCGCGCCGTGCCCCTACGCGTGTGGAATCTTCCATCGGGGGCCCCTGCTCTGCGCCTCGGGGCGGCTACCCTTTGCATTTTGGCACTGTTCCCTCTAGAATACCCCCCTTTCTTTCACCCACGGGTTTTACCAAGGACTTATTACGTATGCCATTTGTACGCGTTAGAGAAAACGAACCATTTGAAGTCGCCCTGCGCCGTTTCAAGCGCACTTGCGAAAAAGCCGGCACTCTGGCCGAAGTGCGCGCCCGCGAGTTCTATGAAAAGCCGACCGAGATCCGCAAGCGTAAAGCAGCGGCAGCGGTAAAGCGCCAAGCCAAGAAGGTTTCGCGCGAAACGTCCAAGCGCATCCGTCTGTATTGATTCTTTGAAAGGGCTGGGATTTACTCGGCCCTTTCTCATTCACTGCATAACCATGGCGACGGACACGCTCAAATCCCGCATTCAGGAAGATATGAAGGCGGCGATGCGCGCCCAGGATAAACAACGCCTGGGAACGATCCGCCTGATTATGGCGGCCATCAAGCAACGCGAAGTCGATGAACGCATCATGCTTGATGATGCGCAAGTCATTGCTGCGATCGACAAAATGATCAAGCAGCGCCGCGAGTCGATCACCCAGTTTCAAGCTGCGGGCCGCGACGATCTGGTCGCCAAGGAACAGCAGGAACTCACCGTGCTGCAGACCTACATGCCGGCTCAACTCAGCACTGCCGAGATCGAGCAAATCATCGCTGAGGCCATTGTCAGCAGCGGCGCCCAAGGGCCGCAAGACATGGGCAAGGTGATGGGAATCGTCAAAGGCCGCGCCCAGGGCCGCGCCGATATGTCCCAACTCAGCCAGCTCATCAAAAACAAGCTCGCCGCACTTTAAGTAAACGGCGTCAGCGACTACACTGCCTGCCATGGCAGGCAAAATCCCACAGCAATTTATCGATGAATTATTAAGCAGGGTCGATATCGTCGAGGTCATCGACCGCCGGGTGCCGCTACGCAAGGCAGGGCGCGACTATCAGGCACGCTGCCCCTTTCACGAAGAAAAATCACCGTCGTTCACAGTCAGCCCCAACAAGCAGTTCTATCACTGTTTTGGCTGTGGGGCTCACGGCACGGCGATTGGTTTTTTGATGGCCTATGAGCATCTCGATTTCGTTGAGGCAGTCAAGGAGCTGGCCAAGCAAGCCGGTGTTGAATTGCCACAAACGGAAGAGACCAGCGAGCGCCCGCAAGCTGAAGGCTTGCACGAGATTCTGGCACAGGCGAATGTGTTCTTCCGCCGCCAGTTGAAGGAACATCCTGCCGCAGCCACCGCGATTGAATACCTGAAACAACGTGGACTGACCGGCGATATCGCCGCCGAATTCGGCATCGGCTATGCGCCGCCAGGCTGGGATAATCTGCTCAACGCGCTGGGCCGCACCCCCACCCAACGCCAACAGTTGCTCACCACCGGCATGCTGGTGCCCAAGGAAAACGACCGTTATTACGATCGCTTTCGCGACCGGATCATGTTTCCGATTCGCAATCGGCGCGGGCAGGTAATCGGTTTTGGCGGGCGCGTGTTATCGAGCGATGAGACACCGAAATATCTGAACTCGCCCGAATCGCCGTTGTTCCATAAAGGCCGGGAGCTGTATGGCCTGTACGAGGCGCGACAGGCGCTGCGCCACATTGATCTACTGCTCGTCGTCGAGGGCTACATGGATGTCGTGGCGCTGGCGCAGCACGGTATCCGCAATGTGGTCGCCACCCTTGGCACCGCGCTGACACCGGATCACGTGCAGATATTGTTCCGCACCACGGGTGACGTCGTGTTTTGCTTCGATGGCGACCGCGCCGGTCGCGCTGCGGCTTGGAAGTCGCTGGACATTGTTTTACCCGAGATCAGCGAGGGCCGTCAGGCGCGCTTCATGTTTCTGCCAGAACAGGATGACCCGGACAGTCTGGTTCGCCGCGAAGGCGCGACCGCGTTTCAGACGCGCATTGCCAATGCCGTCTCACTCTCGGAATTTCTATTTCAGTCGCTGGCCAGCGAGGTCGATATGTCAGCCGTGGATGGTCGTGCCCGCCTGGTGGAATTGGCACGACCCAAATTGAACAAGGTGACCAATGCTGTGTATCGCCTGATGTTAATTGCCGCGCTCGCCGAACGGGTTCATATGGGCCGTGATGAACTCGTGCGTCTGCTCGAAGACCCCACCAAGCCCCATTCAACCTCTGCGGCGAGGGCCAAGCCCCGCCCATCACACCGCGAACCACCCCGCGTATCGGCAGTGCGGCAGGCGCTGACCTTGCTGCTGAACCAGCCCTCCCTGGCCCTGGAGGCGGGCGATCCGGGCCGTTATCGCGGATTGCAGGAACCTGGCGTCGATCTGCTGGTCGAAGTATTGGAATTGATACAGAGGCAACCCCAGCTCAGCTGTGGCGCGATCCTGGAGCAGTGGCGCGAACGGCCCGAGGCTAAGCATCTGGCACGCCTGGCCCGCAGCCCAATCACCACCCCGGAAACGGGCATGGCGAGCGAGTTCTTAGGCAGCCTGCGGATCCTTGACAAGCTGCGGCTGGAACATGAACTGGAGCAATTATTACGCCATGGACAAACCGAAGGCCTAAGCAGTGACGGCAAACGCCGCCTGGCCGAGATTCTGGCCGAGAAAGACGCACTAACCCGAGGGATAACCCAGATTCATTAACCCTCAGCGGGATTTGTGCCTACCCGAAGGGGTTGTTTTGGTTTAGAATGAGCGGCTATTTTTTCCGGCCGTTTCCATGGTCAATTAGACAGCTTAATTTTTTGAGAAGGCAGCAATTGGACGTATGAGCCGCGAACAACAAGAATCACAGATTAAATTATTGATCGCCAAAGGCAAGGAACAAGGCTTCCTGACCTTCCACGAAGTCAATGACCACTTGCCCGAGGATATCGTCGATCCCGAACAGATCGAAGATATTATCGCCATGATCAATGACATGGGCATCCCCGTGCACGAAACGGCGCCGGATGCTGACTCATTGATTCTTTCCGACGCCACAGTTGCCGATGACGATGTCGCGGAAGCTGCCGCCGCCACACTGGCCACCGTCGACAGCGAATTCGGCCGCACCACCGATCCCGTACGCATGTATATGCGCGAGATGGGCACGGTGGAATTGCTGACACGCGAAGGCGAAATCAAAATCGCCAAACGCATTGAAGACGGCCTCAATCAAGTCTACCAGGCGCTGTCGAGCCATGCGGACAGCGTCACGCTGCTACTCACCTCCTACGACAAGGTATGCGCCGGCGAAATGCGTCTGGCCGAAATCGTGCGCGGCTTCGCGCTGGCCGAAGACGACGACAGTTATCTGTTTGCCGAAAAAGCCGCCGTCGTACCCGCTGCCGACGAAGAAGAGGAAGACGATACAGTCGTTGCTGATGGCGACGACAGTGAAGAAGCAGTCGATACCGGCCCGGATCCCGAGCAAACACGTCTGCGCATGGAAGCCCTACGTGAAGCGTTCAACAAATATACTGCTGCCGCCGCAAAATCAGGCCGCAACGCGAACAAAATCCAGGAACTGCGCCAGAAAATGTCTGAGGCCTTCCTGGAATTCAAGCTGGCGCCGCAGTTTAACGATCTACTGGTCACCCGATTACGCCAGACCATTGACCATATCCGCGATCACGAGCGCGTGATCATGGACATCTGCGTCAACGAAGCGCACATGCCACGCAAAGAGTTCATTACCTCATTCCCCGACAACGAGACCAATCTCGAATGGCTGGAAGAAGAGCTCAAGTCGCGCGGCACGCACGCCAAGGTATTGAAGGAACACAAGGACGAAATTCGCCGCGCACAGGAAGAACTGATCAAAATTCAAGATCGGTGCGGGATTGCGATTTCCGAGATCAAGGAAATCAACCGTAAAATCTCCATCGGCGAAGCCAAGGCCCGCCGCGCGAAGAAAGAAATGGTTGAGGCCAATCTGCGCCTGGTCATTTCCATCGCCAAGAAATACACCAATCGTGGCCTGCAATTCCTGGATCTGATTCAGGAAGGCAACATCGGCTTGATGAAGGCCGTCGATAAATTCGAATACCGCCGTGGTTACAAGTTTTCAACCTATGCCACCTGGTGGATACGCCAGGCGATCACGCGTTCGATTGCCGACCAGGCACGCACCATTCGTATTCCGGTGCACATGATCGAAACCATCAACAAGCTCAATCGCATCTCACGCCAGATGTTGCAGGAGATGGGCCGCGAAGCGACGCCGGAAGAATTGGCCGTGCGCATGGAAATGCCCGAGGACAAGATCCGCAAGGTGCTCAAAATCGCCAAAGAACCGATTTCGATGGAAACACCGATCGGCGACGACGAAGATTCGCACCTGGGCGACTTTATCGAAGACTCCACCGTGCTTTCTCCGCCCGAGGCCGCCACCATCGAGGGCCTGCGCGAAGCTACCGAGGAAGTTCTTGAAAGCCTCACCGCACGCGAAGCCAAGGTATTGCGCATGCGTTTCGGCATCGGCATGAACACGGATCACACGCTGGAAGAAGTCGGCAAACAATTCGACGTCACCCGCGAGCGTATCCGTCAGATCGAAGCCAAGGCCCTGCGCAAACTGCGCCACCCCAGCCGCTCGGATCAGCTGCGCAGCTTCCTGAGCGATTAAACCCGGCATTACCCGTACACAAAACGCCCCGCACTGCGGGGCGTTTTGTTATGGCCTAGCTGAATCAAGAAAGTTATACTACGCAGCGACTCTCATTTCTTTCGGGCCTGTAGCTCAGTTGGTTAGAGCAGTGGACTCATAATCCATTGGTCCTCCGTTCAAGTCGGAGCAGGCCCACCAATGATATCAATCAGTTATAGCATCTTTTCGCGTTTCCGAATTTTCAAAATTTCCCGTGTAGGCACTTTGAAGACCTGTTTTCTCAGCCTCCCCTCTCGCACCACAAAAATTTTGCCGGGCTTATTAAATCCGAATTCCATAATGGCGCCCCTTTAGGGCCTCCTCATGCATGAAAAGTAGTTTCGAAACTACTTTTCTACCCCCAATTACTTTATGTATGCCAATTCAGCGATCTGTCATACACAACCGCCGTTGCGTATGGTGACAATGCCATTTGCCATACACACGTCAACCTTCATCAAATACGGTAAGCCATCCGTATTCAACAGCGACTCTATACGACAAACTGCTCACGCTTAAACGTCCACCGCTCATCAGAACCATTGGCCTCGGCCCGCTCACAATTGGCTTCGGCTTCCGACAAGTAGAGAAACCAGGTTTGCATGATTTTCGGCGTCTTTGAATGAAAAGCCGTTGGCGAGAGCAAGGCGACATTGATTCCTTGCTTGATGTCTCTCACTGATTCATAGCGGATGAGTTCAGCGCCGGCTTGGCGCGCGGTATCTGCGAAGGTCTGTGTCGCTTGATAATCGGACGGATGTGTCCATATTGCCCTCTCTTTGACGAACGGCGGCGCGGTCAGGTCCAACACTCGATTTGATCGATAGTCGATTGAGAATACTGTCAGCCGTTCTTGGTGACGTGGCAGAACAGCATCCGGGGATTCCTGAAAAAACTTCAGCCGATAATTGCAGTGCTCAGCCAACGCAGTGCGGATCTGCTCGGAGGCGTAAAAAACGCCTTCGGTCGACCCGGCGCGACGAAATCGCGATCCTACTGGATATGGTGCGTTGTAGCGAAAAGGGGTGTACAGCAGGTAATGAAAACGCTCTGCCCCGCGCGGCACGGATGGTTTCGTTTGTTCCAGAATTTCTTCCAGCAGCGCTTGCTCTGCCTGGGTTTCCACCACTTTGCGGGTGGAGACGATGTGCTGACCCTCCACCACACGCCATACCGTCCGCGCCCTGCGACAGAACTCAGACGCGAGCGCGGTAGGCGTCCACATAATCCACTGTCTTGGTCAGTCCTGAAACGCTGGTGATGAGATTGAGCGGCACCTCGCGCAGGGCAGTGTTGTAACCCAGCAGCCAGGAACGCAAGGAGCGCTCATCGCCGGCGACTATCGCGTCGAGACTGCGAAAGAGGCGCACCAGGAGCGCGGCCAGCTCCCATTCTTTGCTCTGCTCTTTAAGCAGATAGCCTCCCGTTTTCATGCGGGAAACCGAGGCTTCACTGACGCCGAGCGTTTTCGCCAACACTACCTGGCGCAGCCCCATGATGTCCGCCGCCTTCACCACGGCCTGGGTCAACACCCGCTGCCGCTGGTGAGTGGCGTCTGAGTCAACCGCTTTACCCTTGTGCATGCCCGTAACCTCCGGCAGTTGCCATAGAAAGAATATCCCATATTTTTTTCTATGGCAAGTTTATATTAAGGTTATCGACGTCCACAACGGCATGCTTTAGGGCAACTTTTCAACAAACTGAATTGTTGTTCGAGCATAGGCCGACCAAGCCACAACAGTTCTAACTCATTAGAAAATATTAATTTTTTGCACAATCACTGACAGCAAGGTCGTTGACCAAATTCTGCTTCACAGTTTCAATTACGCTTCCCCAATCCCCAGCACTCTGCTGCCTGAACAAACGTGCAGTTGGATACCAAAGACTATTATTCCTTGCCAACAACCAGCGGAAATCAGGCACCTGTGGCAACAAAATCCAGACGGGTTTACCCAAAGCACCTGCCAGATGGGCCACCGAGGTATCTACAGCGATCACCAAATCCAGCACCGAAATCAGCGCCGCGGTATCGGAAAAATCATGCAGTTCGTCGGCATGTGATTGCAATTGCGGGAATTGAGCCATGACCAACTGATCCTCGGGCCGGACTTCTTTTTGCAGCGAGTGATACTCAATTTTCAGTCGCAACAACGGTTCCAGCGCGCGCAAGGCAATACTACGATTTCGATCATTGGCGTGAGTTGCACTCCCCGACCACACCAACCCCACCCGTGGCATGCGCTTCACACCGAGTCGTTCATCCCATTTGATTATTTTTTGTGAATCGGCCGAAAGATAAGGCACGTGCGCCGGGATTGTATCGAGTGTCGTTTTTAACGCTAGGGGCAAACTCAAAATCGGACAATGCAAATCAAATTCCGGCAGCTGATCCCATTGGGTCACCACTTCAACTTCAGCGGGAAGTGTTTGCATTAATGACGCTAGCGCAGGCGGCGCCGCCAACACCACTTTGGCACCCATGGCCGTAAGCATGGGAAGGTAGCGGCTGAACTGAATAACATCGCCCATTCCTTGCTCCGTATGCACTAGGATGGTTTTACCCACAAGCGACTGTTCACCTAGCCACAACGCTTGCTTAAATTGTCTGATATGACTTTTTAACGGCTCGGTTTTCCAGCGCCACTCATATTCCGGCCAACCTTCGGTAAACTTTCCCAACAGCAAATTGAGAATACCGATGTTGTAATGAGCCCGTGCATGATCGGGCTGAATGGAAACCACCTGATTAAAACTGGACAACGCCTCCTCAAACTTTTGCTGCTCACTTAGCAGAACACCACGGCTGTAATACGCATCAGTAAAACGTGGATTCAGTGCAATCGCTTTATCAAAAGCGGCCTTTGCCTCCTCAAAGCATCGCATTTCTTTCAGCGCATTGCCCAGATTGTAGTGAGCCTCAACATAATCTGGATCGATTGAAACTGCCCGCCTGAAATCGTGAACCGCATCATCCCGACGTTCCAATACCTCCAACAAGACCAGTCCTCGACTGTTATAGGCATGGGCATTATTCGGAGCCAGCGCAATGGCCTGATTGAAACTCACCAAAGCTTCTTCATGCCTCCGAAGGTCCAGCAGGACATTGCCTTGGTTGTGATAAGCCTCGGCAAAATTTGTGTTGAGCTCAATCGCCCTGCGATAACTGGCCAAAGCTTCATCGAGACGACGCAGTTCGCGCAAGACATTGCCGCGGTTGTTATAGGCATCTGCGTAACCGGGATTGAGCAACAGCACTTTGTCGTAACAAGCCAGCGCCTCCTCATATCGCTTAAGCTCCTGCAACGCCTTAGCCCGATTGAAATGAACGGCAAAATCCCGAGGTTGTACAACACTGGCCTGAGTGAAGGCGGCCAATGCCTCGTCAAAGCGCCCCGCTTGTCCGTACAAAATGCCAACACAGTGCAATGCGGTGAAATTACCCGGATCAGCGTGCAATACTTGCTGATACCCCGCCAATGCCTCCTGCAATCTACCTTGCTGGTGACTGGCAATGGCTAGTCCAAGCTGGACGTCAAGTGGATTATTAGGCACCGATGGACTCATCGGTTGCATGATAGCGAGGTTTACACCCGCAGCACAATTCGGGATGGAAACCGATCGAAGTGCGCGGGAAGGTGCGCACACCTCCCGCGCTTGATATTTAGCGTATCCGGCGCCAGGTACGACGCTTCACCAGATACAACAGGATAGTTAATAACACCAAGTAACCGATGACATAGACACCGATGCTACGACGAGTTTCGGCAGCGGGATCGGCCGCCCACTCCAGAAACGCTACGGTATCCCGCACGGTTTCTTCGATCTGCTTTCTTTGCGCATCATCGGTCGCCATACTGTAACCCAACATGTCCGGCATTTTTATACCTGGAAAGACGTGGTTGTCGGTATTGCCGTCCTTGTCGGTGTAATAACCCGTCCACAAACTATAAATATATTGAGGACCATTTTTACGCGCGACCGCCATCAACGATAAATCCGGCGGTACTTTGCCATAGGATTCTTTACGGATCTCGATCGGCGTCATGCTTTGGAGGGTTGCCTCCATCGGGTATTCGCCGCGCATTCCGTCCACTTGCGCCTGCGTCAGCCCCAGGGCCAGCAGATCCTGATATTTCACATATTTCAGGCTATGGCACATCAAGCAAACCCCGGTGACTGTCGCTGCCCCGCGCTGCCGTGCTTCTTGCGTCTTGGGAATTTCCACGTCTTTAAGTTCGACATGGGTTGAGGCATAGACGCCGGGCGACAGCAGACTCGCCGCCAACCCCATCGTTGCAATCCAACGTCTCATCGCTGCTCCTCCTCACCCAGACGCGCATGTATCTGTCTTAACAGCTCCTGGTCTTCTTTGCGACGATTGTGATGCTCGTCACGTGCCAACTCGATTTTTTCTTCATCTATCAAACGTTGCGCCTCGAGCGGCAAGCCTTGCTCTCGTGAACGACGCTCTTCACGCTTGGAAATAAATGGCAATAACAGGAAGATGCCAAAGTAAATAAAGGTTGAAATCTGGCCGACGTAAACCACCCAACCTTCCGGCGCTTGGGCACCCACATATCCCAGTACGATGACGTTGACGAACAAGACATAGATCATGATCCGGTAGCCAGGACGGAACAGCGCGCCGCCCGGCACACGGGAACGATCCAGCCACGGCAAGGCGGCAAAGATCAGGATCGATAACGCCATGGCAATGACGCCGCCGAGCGCGTCTGGAATCGAACGCAGAATGGCGTAAAACGGCAGGAAATACCATTCCGGCACGATATGCGCCGGAGTCTGCATCGGGTCGGCGGCAATATTATTGTCGGGCTCGACAAAGAATTCCGGCGCGAAAAACACGAAGGAACAGAACACAATCAGGAACACGCCCAAGCCAAAGAAATCCTTCATCGTGTAATACGGATGGAAGGGGATATTGTCTTTGTCATGCAGGGTGATTCCAGATGGATTGCTGCTCTTTACAAAATGCAGCGAGACAATATGAATCACCACCGCCGCACAGATAATGAATGGAAACAGATAATGCAGTGCGAAAAAGCGGGTTAGCGTCGCATCGCCCACCACGAAATCACCGCGCAACCAGGTGACGATATCATCACCAATTACCGGCGGCGTTCCAAACAGGCTGGTGATGACCTGCGCCCCCCAGTAAGACATCTGACCCCAAGGCAGGAGATAACCCATGAACGCTGTCGCCATCAGCAACAACAGCAACACCAAACCCGTCCACCATAAAAATTCGCGTGGCCGGCGATAGGAGCCATAATACAAGGTGCGTGCGATATGGATATAAATCACGATGAAAAACGCTGATGCGCCGGTGGAATGCATGTAGCGCAATAACCAGCCGTAATTGACGTCGCGCATGATGTGCTGAATCGAATCAAACGCCTGAGCGACATCCGGCTTGTAATGCATCGCCAGAAAAATACCACTGACCAATTGCACCATTAACACAAATCCCGCTAGAAAACCGAAATTCCACCAGTAATTGAGGTTGCGTGGCGTGGGATAATCGGTCAGCTCATGCTTGATGAATTGTGTAAGCGGAAACCGCTCGTCGATCCATTTGATGGCATTTTTAAACATGATTGAATCTCCTAGGCCTTGCCGATGATGATCTTGTCATCACCCAGGAATGTGTATTGCGGCACTTCAAGATTTCGCGGCGCCGGCCCATGCAGGATACGGCCGCTATTGTCGTACACGCTGCCGTGACAAGGGCAGGTCCAGCCGCTATCAGTTCGATTTGGCACGCATCCAAGATGAGTACAGATGCCCACCACTACCAGCCATTCGCTACGCTGCACGCGCTTACCATCTTCCTGCGGATCTTTACCGCCCTGATTTTGCTGCATGGCTCGGATCTCTTCCTCCGTGCGATGCGATACAAACACGGGTTTACCCTGCCACTCAACGGTATGGGTCTTGCCTTTTGGAATCGAACTGATATCGACCAATGACGTTGCCTTGGCCTGCACATCGCGACTCGGATTCATGCTGGCAATCAACGGCCAGGCTGCGCCGCAGACACCCACTGCGCCGACAATGGCTGTTGTTGCTGTGAGCAAAAACTCACGCCGTTGCGGGTCTTGAATTCGTTGGTCATGGTCATCTTTGTGATCTGCCATGTCTCTCTCCTCAGTACTGCAATGCCAGAAAATTCAGACTTCGGCCTAGCATACGCTGCGCGGCCTGAGCGCCTGCTTACCAAAAATTTTACCTAGTTATTTTGCGCACCCTGATCGATCCAGGCTTTGATCGCTTGAATTTGTTGATCGCTGAGCGATGGACGACCATCATGAGGCATTTTTATCACTTGATTTGCTCGCCCTTCTACCAGCAACACCAGTGTGCTGGTGAGGCTCTTGCCAGGGTTAATGACGGGCCCGTATTTGGTCCCCTTCATTAAACCTGCATAGGTTTCCATATTCAGAGCACTGGCTTTTTCACCCTTGCCACCGGTCTGATGACACTCAAAACAATTTTGCTGCAAGATCGGCAGGATGTCGCTGGCGTAACTTACTTTAGCGGTCGCCACTGTAGCTGTAACAGGCACCGTGACTTGGGTTGTTGTTTGCTTAGACTCGTTTGAGGAATCACTGCACCCCATGACCAGACCGGCCATCCCGAAAATGAATCCCACTTTGAATGTTGATCGCATTGCAAAACCCCTCTGCCACACTCAGGAATACTTATATATTTTATACGCCTATTCCCATTTTGGGTGGGTCGGCTGAACGCCAGCTGAACGCAACCCCCATAACCCCGCTCGTGAAATTTTTTCTGGTACAAAATGATGCTGATAGGCGAACTTGGTTAAAGTGTACAGTCCTGTAAGATAATTGGCGTTGCGCCCATAAATTCGGGTGGGGTAATCATTGCGATGACATGGCATTATCCTATAAATGGGGAACCACAAACGGCCGCCACCGATATTCATCATATATAGAAATCAGGGTTAATCCAGACATGCGTATCCACTATTCAGCGTTAATTTTGGTTTTTGTGACCGGCATATCCTTCGCGGCTCCGCCGTGGCCGCAAGGTGACAAACCCCCGCCAACGCCGGTACGGGCCCAGGCCGTCAGAACTGTTTCGCTGACGAAATCTGTCACTGCCGTGGGCTCATTGCGGGCTGACGAAACTGTGGTGATGAAATCGGAAATCGAGGGGCGCATCCTCCAGATCCACTTCACCGAAGGCCAGACCGTAAAGAAAGGCGCCAAATTGGTGAGCCTGGATCCCGCTGAAACTCAGGCGCAACTGGCGTCCAGCAGCTCAGAAGTGCGTATCGCACAGCTGACGTTCGATCGTCTGACCGAGCTGTTTGGCAAAGGGCTGTCGAGCCGCCAGGATTTGGATCAGGCGCAAGCGCGCCTGGATCAGGCCAAGGCAAAAGAGACGCTCGATAAAGTTCGTTTCGACAAGACGGTGATCACGGCGCCGTTTGACGGCATGATGGGGTTGCGCCAGGTAAGCCCGGGGGCTTTGGTGGACAAGAACCAGGCCATCGCCACCCTGGAAAAGATCAATCCGATCCAAGTCGAGTTCCAAGTCCCTGAGGTTCACATCGCCAAGCTCCGGCCTGGCCAGGATATTACCCTGACCGTAGATGCTCGTGTCGGCAAGACCTATTCCGGCCGTATCTATGCGTTGGATACGGCGGTGGAGGCGGCGACACGCAGCATCAACGTACGCGCCCGCTTATCCAACACTAAAGGTGAGCTGCGCCCGGGCATGTTCGCCCGCGTTGCGCTACCGCTGGGCGAGCGCGCCGATGCCTTGGTAGTGCCGGAGCAAGCCATCGTCCCCAAGGGACAAGATATGTTCGTGTTCAAGGTGGTGGACGGCAAGGCCATGCGGACGCCGGTGCAACTAGGGCAACGGCGCAACGGCGAGGTTGAGGTGGTGGATGGCGTCAAGGCTGGCGACATCGTGGTCACCGACGGCATGAAGCTGTTTGGCGACGGCATGCCGGTGATGGTGCAAGGGCCAATAAAACCGGCGGGGAAGAAATAGACTATGGTGTTATCTGATCTCTCCATCCGCCGACCGGTGTTGGCTACGGTGATGAGCCTGATGATCGTACTCATCGGCATCATCTCGTATCAACGCCTGTCGGTGCGCGAATATCCGAACATTGATTCGCCCGTGGTTTCGGTACGCACGGTTTACACCGGCGCCAGCGCCGAAGTCATCGAGAGTCAGATCACCAAGCCGCTGGAAGATTCGCTCGCCGGTATCGAAGGCATCAAGACGTTAAAGTCGGTCAGTCGCGAAGAGGTCAGCCAAATCACCATTGAATTCATACGCACGCGCGATCCCGATGCCGGCGCCAATGACGTGCGCGACCGTGTGGCGCGGGCGCGAGGTTTGTTACCCGCCGATGCCGATGAGTCGGTAGTGGCCAAAATCGAGGCCGATGCTCAACCGGTGATCTGGATCGCCTTCTCCAGCGATAAACACTCAGCACTGCAGATCACGGATTACGCTTCGCGTTTCGTCAAAGACCGGCTGCAAACGTTACCCGGCGTTGCAAGTGTCATCATCGGCGGCGAACGGCGCTATGCCATGCGCATCTGGCTGGATCGTGACCGGCTCGCCGGCTACGGCCTGACGCCACAGGATGTCGAAAGCGCGTTGCGGGCCCAGAATTTACAAGTGCCGTCGGGGCGCATCGAGAGCAAACAACGCGAATTCACCGTACTCACCGTCACCGACATGCGCACACCAGCAGAGTTTGAAAATCTGATTGTGCGCGAGGTCAATGGCTATCCGGTCCGTCTCAAAGACGTGGGCCGGGCCGAGATCGGCGCTGAGGATGAACGTAACTCTGTGCGTGTGAAAGGCAACCCGGCGGTCGGGTTGGGAGTGGTAAAACAATCCACTGCCAACACGCTGGAGGTGGCACAGGCGGTGAAGAAGGAACTGCCACGCATTCAGGCCGGACTACCCGCAGGGATGAAACTCCAGATCGGTTTCGATCAGTCAATATTCATCGAACGCTCGATCAAGGCCGTCTACGAGACCATGGCCGAAGCACTCGTATTAGTGGTGCTCGTGATCTTTCTGTTCCTGCGCTCAGGCCGCGCGACGTTCATTCCGTTTGTCACCATCCCAGTCTCACTGATCGGCGCCTTCATTTTTCTTTACGCCTTGGGCTTTAGCATCAACGTACTAACGGTATTGGGCCTGGTGCTGGCGATTGGTCTGGTGGTGGACGATGCCATCGTGATGCTGGAAAATGTGCATCGCCATATCGAGCTAGGCAAATCGCCATTGCAGGCCGCCTTTGCCGGCAGTAAGGAAATTGGTTTCGCCGTGATCGCCATGACCTTGACCTTGGCCGCTGTGTTTACGCCACTGGCCTTCATGACTGGCAACACCGGCCGCCTGTTTACCGAGTTCGCGTTGACGGTGACGGCGGCAGTATTGGTGTCTGGTTTCGTGGCCTTGACGCTGACGCCGATGATGGCGTCGAAAATTCTGCGCCAACAAACTCAGCACGGTACGCTCTACAACGTGATGGAGCGTGGTTTTGATGCTGTGCGCAACGGCTATCGCACAGCGTTGAGCCGCACACTGAATGCACGGTGGTTGGTGGTATTGGTGTTTGTGGTGACCGCAGGTGCGATGGTGTGGATTTACAAACAACTCAATTCCGAACTGGCGCCAGTGGAAGATCGCGGTTTGTTCGTCGGCATTATGATCGCCCCCGAGGGCTCCACCCTCAGCTACACCGATGGCTATGCGCGCGAGATTGAGAATATGTACCGCCAAGTACCTGAGATCAACAACTTCTTCATGGTGGTGGCGCCCGGCTTACAACGCCCCAATCCGGTGAATTTCGCCCTTTCCTTTGTCAGCATGAAGCCATGGGAAGAACGGCAGCGCGGCGTACCGGAGATCATCGGCGGTTTAATGCCGCAGATGATGGGACTGCCGGGCGTGATGGCCTTTCTTGTGCAACCACCGTCGCTGGGACAGGGGTTCCGCGACCCGCCGGTACAATTCGTGGTCCAGGCCAACTCCTATCCCGAACTGGAAAAGGTGGTCGACAAGTTGATGGGCAAATTGCGCGGCTATCCTGGATTAATCAATCCAGATTCCGACCTCAAGCTCAACAAACCGCAACTGGAGGTGAAGCTCAACCGCGACAAGGTGGCCGATGTGGGCGTCGACGTCGACCAGGTCGGCCGCACCTTGGAGACGATGTTGGGCGGGCGCCAAGTAACGCGCTTTAAGCAGGAAGGCGAGCAATACGACGTGATTGTGCAACTGGCCGACAGCGACCGCACGCGCCCCGGCGACCTGCGTGCCATCTTTGTCCGCAACAAGGAAGGCAAGCTGGTGCAACTGGATAACCTGGTCGGCGTACGCGAAACCGTGGCCCCTAAGGAACTTAACCATTACAACCGCCTACGCGCCGCGATTATTTCTGCTAACGTCGCCCCCGGTTACTCGCTGGGTCAGGCGCTGGCCTTCATGGAACAAACGGCCAAAGAGACGGTTAGCGAAGGCGTGCAGACCGATTATGCCGGCCAGTCGCGGGAATTCAAGGAATCGGGCGCCACCATGTATGTCACCTTCCTATTGGCCCTGGCCTTTATCTACCTGGTGCTGGCAGCTCAGTTCGAGAGCTTTGTTAGTCCGTTAGTAATCATGCTCACCGTCCCGCTGGCGATGACCGGGGCGCTGCTGGCGCTATTGCTGACGCATGGCACCCTTAACGTCTATAGCCAGATCGGCCTGGTGATGCTGGTCGGTCTGATCACCAAACACGGCA
The DNA here is from genome assembly GCA_016200485.1 of Gammaproteobacteria bacterium. Taxonomy (NCBI): domain Bacteria; kingdom Pseudomonadati; phylum Pseudomonadota; class Gammaproteobacteria; species Gammaproteobacteria bacterium. The sequence goes on along the minus strand of JACQEP010000022.1, from coordinate 29,686 downwards.
TACTGATGGTGGATTTCGCTAATACCCTGCGCGACCAGGGAGTAGCTCTCAAAGAGGCCGTGATCGAAGCCGCCACCCTGCGCCTGCGGCCGATCCTGATGACCACCGGGGCGATGGTGCTGGGCGCGGTCCCCCTGGCCTTGGCCGTGGGTGCCGGTGCCGAGAGCCGCCGTCCTATCGGCTGGGTGATTGTGGGCGGCCTGCTGCTGGGCACCCTGCTGACGCTGTTTGTCATCCCCACCGCTTATACGCTGTTGGGACGGGAACGCCACCCCAAGACCGCCAGACCGGTCACGGACGGTTAAACCACAAATTGGGGCGGATTCCAATATCAAGCAATGAGTTATGAAATCCGAAGTTGTTCCGATATACCTATATCGAGTACTGTAACCTGACAAGTTAGCTGGCGTTTAAGGAGCAAACTTCACCCGCCATGAAATCACTTAAACTAAGCACGCCGCAGCGTAACAGCAACCCGGCGGTATCGTTCGACCCCAACATTGAACAAATCCGTGGCTTCATCAAGGGACTCCCCCTCGCCAATACGGGCGAATGCTGCCAGCGCATCGTGCAACTGTTGCACAAACTCAATCGCGCCCCGCTGAACGTCCAAGTGCGCGTCCAGATCATGGACATGATCCTGCCGCTGCTGGAAGACATTACCAGTTCCTTGCACACCAGTTACATCAACGCACCGCTGCCGTTAACAGACAAACGCGCACAGGTAGCGCAACTCATTCGCAACCTTTGGCTGGAAATGAGTTATGGCTACAAGATCGTGGTCAACGAGCTGCACGAAGATCAAATCGCCACCGGCGGCGGATCGGCTTATCTCTCACAAGCGATTTATTACGCTCTGAGTTTTCTCTCGCGCTTAATCGTCGACGGCTACGCCCTGTATACCCCCGAACCCAAACACATCTGGCAGGAAGTGAATCAACTCTATCTTCACGCCGAACAAAATCAGCTCCACCAAATCACGCTTAACTCAGTCGCATCGGCCAAAGAACCCAATCCGGCGACTATCGCCAATTCATATAAGCGCATCATTTTGTTAAGCCTGGCCAACCCCTATCATTTAATGCAGGGCGAAGCGATAAAATTGTTCCAACTGCTTAAAGACTGGTGCCATCACTGCGAGATCATTGCTCTGGGCGGGGCTGCTTTGCCTGAGGGCCGATTGTTCATTGATTTGGAAATGGATGCACCACCGATGTACGCCCCCAAAACCAACACCAAAATCCGCCCCAAAGAGGGACGGCTGCTGGAAATCAAATCGCTGATTGGGTCACTGGAAAACGAAATTCGCCGCCTCACTATCGAAGCTAAAAATACAACTCGCCAAAGCAGCCTCGCTCAACGCATGGAACGCGACATGTATTTTCGCTGGATCGAATCCTGGGGCGTGCGGCGGGAACGGATGAGTCACCGCAAACCAAAACAGGCGCCTGCGCAGTTACTGTGTGGCCTCACCGCCGCCCATCATTTCATCAGCGACAAAGAACCCTTCTTCCCGGAGCAGCTTGAGCTTCGGTTGCGCGGCCGGCAAGCCGATGCCCCGAGCGCCAAATCATCATTGGAACTCACACCAGAGACACACAAACCGTGGGAAACGGATGATCAGTCGCTGCGCTTAAAAACAGGAATCAATCAGCCCCGCACCTCCAAATTCAATACCACTGATCAAACTGATACCAAAGACATGTGGATCAAGGTCTACGCCACTTCGGAACAGACAGTTCAAGACTTTACCAATCTCAACCAGGAGGAATTTGACGTTCATGGCTGCGAACTGCGCAACGTCAATCAGGGCGGATTCGGCCTGTTTTGTCCCTCCTCCAGTAATTTTCCGGCACGTGTCGGTGAATTGATTGGTGCCAAGACTGACGATAACTCCAAGGAATGGGCTATCGGTGTCGTGCGTTGGATGAAAATTCAGGAAACGCCGGGCATTGAATTAGGTGTCCGCATTATCGCCAAAGACGCACTGTCCGTGGCGACAAAGGCCGTGATGGGCATCGGTCGCGGCGGCGAATATTATCGCTCGTTGATTGTGCCGGGCCTTGATCCCGGTCAACACCCCACCACCCTCATTGTCCCCTCTGCCGTCTACGATATTGGCTCGGTATTACTCCTGACCATGAACCATAAGCTGTTACACATTCGACTGATACGGCAACTGGAATCCACCAGCGCCTTCTCGCAATATCAATTTGAGATCGTTGAGGCGCCATCGGACGACCATCAACGCAGTGATTTGCAGGATACGCGCCGTGATTCAAAACTGTTTCGATAACCTGTGGCTGGAGGTGATATATGGCTGATGCCCCAAAATTAAAGAATGACGACCCCTATTATCGATTGTTACGCGACGGCAAGATCGATGATTTTAACAGGCAAAAAGCAGCGAATAAAAAAATCGATCTGAAGAACTGTGATTTTCGCGGTGTGGACCTGCGCGGCCTGGATGCCGAAGGACTGGATCTGCGCGACTGCTACTTTCGGCAATCCGACCTCCGCGGCATCGATTTCACCAATGCCAATCTTGAAGGCTCAAGCATCAATGCCGCCAAGATTTCCGGCACTTTCTTTCCACCGGAACTGGATGCCGCAGAGATCGAGCTATCGCTGCTGCATGGCACCCGGATGCGGTATCGCAAATAAATCCTTTTTAAAATCCAACGCAGAGACGCGGAGGCGCAGAGAAAACCTTGTTAGCCGCAAAGGATGTAAAGGTGCGCATAAAAAATCGCGATGTTCAAACAGCGAGAGAAATTTCCACATGACTCCCTTCGCGGTTAATTTTATTCTTCTCCGCGTTCTCTGCGCCTCCGCGTCTCGGCAATTGCTCCCGGCGTTGCCCTACCTCGTGCATCCATGCACTCGTCCGCGTTAGGTTTTTAATTCTAACCAAACCTCGGCAGCACCTTTTCTTCAATCAGCCGCCGCAATTCCTTTAACTGCGGCTCGTGCGCCACGACATCCACCACATAACGCAACGTGCGCGGAATATCATTGAGATAACCCGGTTTGCCGTCACGATGATTCAGGCGGGCAAAAATACCAATCGCTTTGAGATGACGCTGCACACCCATCGCATCAAACCAGCGTAACAGTTGTTCGAACTCAACACCGTCCAGAATACCGTGCTCCGTCGCCAGGCGATGATAATCGCGCACCCAGGCCCGCACCTGCGCCAATGGCCAAGCCACATAACAATCGCGCAATAACGAAACCAGATCATAAGTGACGGCGCCGATCACCGCATCCTGAAAATCCAGCACACCGGGATTGTCTGCCGTGGTCACCATCAAATTGCGTGAATGATAGTCACGATGCACCCATGCCCGTGGCTGCGCCAGGGCTTGTTGCGCCAACCAATCGAAATTCTCGGCCAGCGCATCGCGCTCGGCTGGCCCTAACACCACCCCTAAATGCCGACCCAGGAACCAGTCCGGGAACAACTGCATCTCCCGCATCAGCAATGCCTGATCGTAAGGTGGCAAGAGTGTTGAATCGATCGGTCCGTGGCTCTGTAAACGAACCAGGGAAGCAATGGCATCGCCGTATAAACGTGGCGCAGTGTCTGCCGACAAGGCCCCGAGATATTGCTGTGTCCCCAGATCCGTGAGCAGCAAAAATCCCCGCCCCAAATCCTGTTGCAACACCTTGGGGACATTAACGCCAAAGCCGCCCATCGCCGCCGCCACGGTCACAAAGGGACGGCAATCTTCCTTGTCCGGCGGCGCATCCATGACAATATAGGTATCGGTGCCGGTATCGACACGAAAATAGCGGCGAAAACTTGCATCGCTGGACGCTGGCGCGATACCAAACTCCTTGATCCCAAGGTCGCTCTTCAACCAGTAACACAACTCTTCCAGCCGTTGATCCACGTTCCGATCCTCACATTCTCTTACTAAAGCGATCCCGGCCCATCCGCAATACGGGAGAACACGGTATACTTGGCGCAGTTTGTTCTGTAGCCAGCGGTCATTCTATGCGATTTCTTCCGCCAGACAATATGATTAGCATGGCTGCCTTGACGTTTACTAGCATGCATAACCCATTGAGCCCGAAACCCGCAACCCTGATACCGCGCCGCCTGCCCCAGATGGTACTCGGCATCGGCCTGCTGGCGAGCAACAACAGCTGGGCTATCGAATCCTGGGCCTTATGCCATCGCTGGCCAACCGCGGAATTCCCCTCCTCGACGATCCCGAAAGCTCAGGCCCCGACACAACTCACCGCTGACTCCAGCCAGGGGAAACAGGACCAGAGCCTGGTGCTCAGCGGCAACGTGGTCGTTGAACGCCCTTATGAGCGGCTACTGGCCGACGAGGTCACCTATTTTCAAACTGAAAACCGGGTCAACGCTACCGGCAACCTGCGCTTTGAAACACCGGATCTGCGCGTTGACGGTCAGTCTGGTCGCATCAATCTCGATAATGACAGCGGTGAGTTTACTGAAACGCAATATTATCTCTTAAGCCACCATGGCCGCGGCGAAAGCGACAGGATTCTGATGCTGAATCCCGAAGTGACAGTCTTGAAGCATGCCAGCTACACCACCTGCGATCCGGGCGATGAAGATTGGGTGTTGCGCGCCAGCACCGTGACGCTGGATCAGGGTTCCGGCATGGGCAGCGCCTGGAACATGTATCTCAGCTTTCAGGGGCTGCCATTTTTCTATTTTCCTTACATCAACTTTCCTATTACTGACGAGCGCAAAACTGGCGTCTTGCCGCCCAGTATTGGCACCTCCCGCACCAACGGTACCGATATCGCAATCCCGATCTATCTAAATATCCATCCACAATTGGATGCCACCATCACACCCCATAATTACACCACCCGCGGTTTGCAATGGGTTAACGAAATCCGTTATCTCACGCATTATGGCAAGGGAAAGATTGGTGCTGAATATCTTGACGATCAAACCACGCGTACCACACGCACCTTGAACCACTTTGAACACGCGGGCGCCTTTGCTCCGAACTGGACTTCCGACATCAACTATAGCCGTGTCTCCGATAAAGATTATTTCCACGATTTCAGTAGCTCACTATCAACCACCAGCACCAGCCAGCTGGAGCGCCATGTCAAAGTTAATCACAGTTTTGTCGCAGCCAACCTGATGGCACAAGCCCAGGATTATCAAACCGTCGATGACACCATCCCTTACAGTGCACGCCCCTATCGGCGGCTACCGCAAGTGGCACTGACGGCAGACACAAGCCCGGTCGACTGGTTCCGCTACGGGGTCAATAGCGAATGGGTAAGATTCCACGAACAAGATCATCTCAACGGTGAACGCTTTGACCTGGCTACCTATGCCAGTTTACCGATGGAAAACGCCGCCGGCTTTTTCATCCCAAAATTGACACTACGCCACACGGATTATCAACTGGAAAAAGAAAATAACCCGTTGCCGGATCGAAGTCCGTACCGTAACATTTCCACCCTTAGCTTGGATTCGGGGCTGTTCTTCGAACGGGACATGAACTTCTTTGGAAGTTCATTACTACAGACCTTCGAGCCACAACTTTTCTATCTTTACACACCTTATCGAGATCAATCACTGATACCCGTGTTTGATTCGAGCACAGTTAGTTTTAGCAGTGCCCAGCTATTCCAGGAAAACCGCTTCTCGGGCCGTGATCGCGTCGGTGACACCGAGCAGGTCAGCCTGTCACTGACATCCCGGTTTTTGCAACAAGATGATGGCTTCGAGCGCTTTCGCACCACTGTCGGTCAGATTTACTATTTGCGCGATCGCAAAGTCAGCCTCGGCGGTGACGTACTCGATACCACGACCAACACCGATGCCATCCTCGAAGCCGAGGCAAAACTCACCCGCAACCTGAGTCTGCGTGGCGACCTGCTCTGGAATACCGCTTATGACACCATCACCAAGCGTTACATAAAGCTGCAACATCGTGCCTCGAACCGAGAGATCGTTAACATCGCCTACCGCGAGCAAGGCAACCGCGTCACCGCCCCCGGCAGTGTTACCAAAGAAATCGACGCCGCAGCCCTGTGGCCCCTCAATCCACGCTGGAGCCTGATCGGCAGGCGCTATCACTCCCTGCCAGACGACCGAACCCTGGAAAAGCTGTTCGGTGTAGAATATGAGAGCTGTTGCTGGGCCTTTCGTGCCGTCCGCCGTGCGGTCTACACCCCTGACAGCGTCACCCCTCAAAATGGGGCGCTACGCTACTCCTGGTACCTCCAGCTTGAACTTAAAGGCTTGACAGGCATTGGCGACCGGATCGAGACCTTGATGGAAGACACCGTGGTCGGCTACAAGGCCGCCAAATGAATTTGATACAGGCAGACAGATGAAAAAATATTGCGCATTAATTCTAGTTTTTGCAGTCGCCATTGCTCATGCGGATCCTGTTGAACTGGATCGCATCGTGGCTATCGTCAATAACGAGACGATTACTGCCAGCGAACTCAACCAGGAACTCAGGACTGTAAAGCTGCAGCTGCGGGAGCAAAACGCCAGGTTGCCTGCCGACGACATCCTGCGCGGGCAGGTTTTGCAAAAGCTCATTCTCACGCACCTGCAATTGCAACTTGCCAAAAGCAACAACATCGTCGTCGATGACGATACGCTCAATCGCGCCATTCAAAGAATTGCCGAACAGAACAAGATGTCGCTGACAGAGTTCCGTGTCGTCCTTGAAAAAGACAACTATGAATTCAACAAATTCCGCGAAGATATTCGTGCTGAAATCATCATGAATCGACTCCGGCAACGCCAGGTCGACAATCGCGTCAACGTCAGTGAGGCTGAGGTCGATCAATTCCTGGCGGAACAGCGCAAAAGCGGCAAGGCCGATGATGAGTACCATATCGCCCACATCCTGATTGCCGTACCGGAAACTGCGAGTCCCGAAGATATTCGTAGTGCCAAAGATAAGGCCCAGTCATTACTTGACCAGTTGCGTAACGGCGCCGACTTCTCGCAATTGGCCATCGGCGCCTCCAGCGGGCAACAGGCGCTCTCCGGCGGCGATCTTGGCTGGCGCAAAAGCGGTCAGTTACCCACGGTTTTTGCCAATATCGTACCCGGCATGCAAAAAGGCATGATCAGTGACCTCATCCGCAGTCCAAGCGGTTTTCACATTATCAAACTGCTTGACCAACGTGGCGGCGAACAACACATTGTCACCCAAACGCATGCCCGTCATATCCTGATCCGCACCAATGAACTCATTGGGGATGTTCAGGCACAAGAACGATTACAACAAATCAAACAACGCCTGATCGGCGGCAACAGCTTTGCCGACCTCGCCCGCACTCATTCCGATGATAAAGCCTCGGCGGCGAAGGGCGGCGACCTGGGCTGGAGCAGTCCGGGGCAAATGGTGCCTGTCTTTGAAGCAATGATGGATAAACTAAAGCCGGGTGAAATCAGCGAACCTTTTGAATCTAATTTTGGCTGGCATATCGTCGAAGTGCTTGAGCGCCGCACTCACGATGACACGGCCGAATTTCAGCGCAACAGCGCCCGCAAACAATTGATTGACCGCAAGGTGGATGAAGAACAGGAACTTTGGTTACGCCGCCTGCGCGATGAAGCTTACATTGATATCCGGCTCAACGAGAAACCATGATTCGCCTTGCGCTCACCCCCGGCGAACCCGCGGGCATTGGGCCGGATTTAACGGTCATGCTGGCGCAACAGGCGCCACAGGCGCCACAGGCAGAAATCATCGTTGTTGCCGATCCTGTGTTGCTCATGGCACGCGCCAGGGAACTTAAATTACCGCTGACGCTCACGCCCTGGCGACCAGGACAAGCCTCACCGGTGCGTCCTGGCCACCTCTACGTTTATCCTGTGCCACTCGCCGCGCCTGCGAAAACGGGTACGCTCAATCCCAAAAATGCGCACTATGTCCTTGAAACATTACGCGCCGCGACTACACTCTGCAGCAACGGCGACTGTGCCGCACTGGTCACCGGCCCGGTGCATAAAGGCAATATCAATGACGCAGGCGTGCCCTTCAGCGGCCATACTGAATTTCTGGCCGAACTGACGCATACGCCCCTGGTCGTGATGATGCTGATGACCACGGGTCTGCGCGTCGCGCTGGTGACGACCCATTTGCCGCTACGCGAAGTCTGTGATGCCATCACGGCCGATCGTGTCGAGAACATCACCCGCATCCTGCATCACGATTTGATCACGAGATTCGGCATCGCCAAACCGCGCATCCTGGTCTGCGGACTCAATCCGCATGCGGGCGAAGGCGGCCATCTTGGTCATGAGGACGACGCCATTATTGCACCGGTATTAACAAAGTTACGCGCTGAAGGGATGCGGCTCGAAGGCCCCTTACCGGCGGATACGTTGTTTGTCCCCAGCAAACTGCAACACGCCGATGCCGTACTGGCGATGTATCATGACCAGGGATTGCCGGTATTAAAACACTTGGGCTTCGGCCAAGCCGTCAATGTCACGCTTGGCCTGCCTATTATCCGCACCTCGGTCGATCACGGCACGGCTCTGGAACTCGCAGGCACAGGCAAGGCCAATCCCGGCAGCCTGGAGGCCGCCATCCGTGCCGCCATAGAGATGTCGCAAACATCGAGCACCGCATGAACACACACGACTCACATCGCGCCCGCAAACGTTTTGGCCAGAATTTTCTGCATGATGCCAATGTCATCCATCGCATCATCAACGCCATCAATCCACAAACGGGCGATAGAATCGTTGAAATCGGGCCAGGACTGGGTGCCATCACCCAACATTTACTCGATGCCGCTGGCAGCCTTGATGTGGTAGAACTTGATCGAGACTTGGTTACACAGTTAGAAAAGAATTTTGCAGACCACAACATTCGCATTCACTCGGGTGATGCTCTGCGTTTCGATTTTTGTACGCTGGCACAACCTACAGAGAAACTGCGCATTGTTGGTAATTTGCCCTACAATATTTCCACTCCACTGCTATTTCACTTAATGGATCAACTTTCCTGCATCAGAGACATTCACTGCATGCTGCAAAAGGAAGTGGTGGATCGCTTGGCCGCCGAACCCAACAGCGACGATTACGGCCGCCTGAGCGTAATGATTCAATATCATTGCGAGGTGGCGAAGCTATTCGATGTCGGCCCTGAGTCTTTCAGTCCGGCGCCGAAGGTTGATTCCGCTGTGGCGCGATTGAGGCCACATGCACAGAAACCAGTATCCGTTACTGATGAGACTATCTTTTCCAAGATTGTGGCCCAGGCCTTTAGTCAACGCCGTAAAACGCTGCGCAACGCATTAAAACTGTGGCTAACCGCGGAAGAAATGGAACCACTGGGCATCGACTCAAGCCGCCGCCCGGAGACCTTGAGCCTGAAAGAATTTGCCGACCTGAGTAATTTGGCAACCCAAAAACAAAGGGCGGTCTAGCCGCCCCTTATCATACCAAGTTGCGCCAGCAGCTTATCAGTTGCGGAACGCCTCGACCTCAAAACTCAATTTCATATCATCGCCGACCGCAGGCAACGCATATTTAATGCCAAAGTCGGAACGCTTAATGCTAGCGGCGGCATCAAACCCACACGCATATTTTCCCTTCGCTATCGGGTGATCACCGCAAGACATGCGGCTTACTTGCAATGTCACTGGCTTGGTAACGCCCACCATGGTGAGATCACCTTCTACCGTTGCCGACTTATCATCCTTGATCGTTACCTTGGTAGATTCATAGGAAATCACAGGAAACTCAGCGGCATTGAAAAAATCCGGCGACCGCAAATGTTCATCCCGTTTTGCAAATCCGGTATTCACCGAAGCGGGATCGATCTTCACCTGGACCGAACCGGTTTTTTTGGCCATATCGACCGTCAGCTTGCCTTCGGTTTTATCGAAACGACCATGCATGGTGGAAAACCCAAGATGGTTGATCTCAAAATGAGGAAAGGTATGAGCGGGATCAATCGTATATGACTCCGCCGCCATTACCGCCGAACTTAACGCCAACAATGAAACCCCTGCCACTATCGAACGCATGTTAACCCCTCACCAAAAAATAAAATAAATTAAACCGGCCATCCCCCACTTTTCTGATAAGTGAAGTAGATCGCCAATCCCACTGGCACCGATGTCATCACCAGCAACAACACACCACGCAACCACGTTGACCACCCCTCCGGCACCGGCACCCGCGCCAACAGGGGAATCAGGCCGAACAACGCCAGGTTGTACCAGGGTAAGCTAGCAAAGACTAACGCACCAAACCCGAGCAGTCCACACAACAATCCTACCGGTAATGCCATATTCGAGCCGGCAGCGGCTTCTTTGCCCGCGACATTCATTAACCAGCGCGCGCCAATCGCCGCCGCCAGGGCCCCGCCTAACTGACTGTACAACGCCGTCGCCCCCAACAAGGCCGTTATGCCCGTACCCGCCGCCAGACTCAAGGCCGCGCTATCGGCCGCCAGTGGTCGATCACGCAAACCCTCTATCATCGCTGCCATCCAGCCGACAAACAACGCGCCGCCACCGCCGATCAACAACATTTCCTGGAATTCATAACGGCCGAGTGCCGGCCACGTCAACCATAGCGCCGCTACCACACCCGAAATGAACAACATCGGCCAGACCCCACGCCGCCCAGGAATAATATCCAGCACCAAACCCACTGCCGCCGCAATCAATCCCAACAACAAGATTTTGGTGGTACTGCGCAGCGGGAAAAAATCGAATCCAACAATAAAATAGGCGGCTGCATAAAAACCTGCGGCCACGGCTAGGCCAGCCCAATACCAAGGCAACAACCGCAATAGCAACACCACCAGCAACGCCACCACGAAGGGAATGACAACCGATTGAATTACAGGATTTGCCAACAACTGTTCCAGCATGGATAAACCCCTTTGCCACGATCAGGACGATAGGCACCCATTCTGACACAGAGCATCACTCGGGCACAGCTGCCGGGAGAGAAGAACGAATAGGTGATACGAAAATAAAGTGAACGGCTTATTTACGGTCGATAACTTCTTCAGCGCGCCCGGTAATTTCAGTCATCGCCGCTGCAATCCAACGCTCTGCGGCCTCGTTAATCTCGGCAGCGCTCTTATCTGCCGTTGATATCGGCGCACCGATTTTGACTTTGATCACACCGGGATATTTAACAAATCCGCGCCGCCGCCAGAATTCACCGGCATTATGCGCCACCGGCACCACCTGATGACCGCTGGCCTCTGCCAGCTTGGCGCCACCGAAGGCAAACTTACGGCGCTTACCCGGCGGCATGCGCGTACCTTCGGGAAAGATAACAATCCAATGACCGCTTTCAAGTCGCGTCTTGCCTTGATCGATCAGTTGTTGCAGCGCCACACGGCCAGCGGCGCGATTGATCGCCACTGGCTGCAACATGGCAAGCCCCCAACCGAAAAATGGCATCCACATCAGCTCGCGCTTCAACACCCAGGTCTGCGGTGGAAAGATTTCCTGCAAGGCCAGGGTTTCCCACATCGACTGATGCTTGCAAAAAATGATCCCCGAATCACCGCTAATGTGTTCGTGACCTTCCACTTCGTAGCGTAAACCGCAGATCAATTCCAAGGACCGCATATTGAAGCGCGCCCATTGCGAGATGATTCTAAAGCGCGTTTTAAATGAGAAAGGAAAGGTCAGCACGGCCAATGGTGCAAACAATACCGCCGAGACCGCCATCACCAGAAAAAACAACAACGAGCGCAAATAAAGCATATTGATTCCTAGTTAAAATCCAACGCGGAGGCGCGGAGAAAATCTTGTTAACCGCGAAGGACGCAAAGGTACGCAAAGAAAACTGCGATGCACGAACAGAGAGAAATTTCCATATGATTTCCTTCATGCTCCTTTGCGGTCTTCGCGGTTAATTTTGTTTCTCCTCCGCGTCTCTGCGTTAGGTTTTGATCTCCCTGGCGAACAACTATTTTTCAGTCAACAGCGCATCGACGGCGGCAGCCAGATTTTCGTACACCTCATATTCATGCCCAGCACCGAGTTTTTCCAGGGTGCTTTTACCCTTACCGGTTAGCACCAGAATTGGCCGTGCGCCCACGGCAGCGGCTGCCTGTAAATCACGCAACGAATCACCGACTGCAGGCACTGCCTTGAGATCTACCATCAAACGCTGAGCAACCGCATGCAACAATCCTGGCATCGGTTTGCGGCAATCGCAGTCGTCTTCCGGGCCATGCGGGCAATAAAATACGGCGTCGATATGGCCACCAGCCTCTCCCACCAGCAGGTGCATCTTGTCATGAATGCGCATCAAGGTATCGAGGTCAAACAAGCCGCGCGAGATGCCAGACTGATTGGTCGCCACCACGACGCGATAATCAGCCTGCGTCAGACGGGCGATTGCCTCCAGACTGCCGGGAATCGGTCGCCACTCGGCGGGGGATTTGATATAGGCGTCGGAATCTTCGTTAATGACACCATCACGATCGAGAATAATCAGTTTCATCAATATTAACCTGGCAATTAAGTGTAACGCAGAAACTCCTTCCCCCTGCAAGGAGGGAGCTTAAGATGTAGTTGGATATCCTATCAATTACTAACCCTGCAACCGCGACACATCGGCGACATTAAGGAACAAGGCACGCAGGTTATAAAGCAACGCCAAGCGATTGTGACGCAAACTCACATCATCCACCATCACCATCACCTTATCGAAAAATACATCGACGGCTTCACGCAAGGCTGCCATTTGCTGCAAAGCCGAAGTGTAATCAAACCGTGCCAATGCCGGCTGCACCGCGTTCGCCACATGCGCCAGCTTTTCCGCCAAGGCCTTTTCCGCTGCTTCAAGCAACAAATGCGGCTCAACTTGATGCGGCACGGCAAGACCTGCCTCATGCGCCTGTTTGAGTATGTTATGGATACGCTTATTCGCCGCCGCCAGACTCTCAGCTTCCGGCAAAGCGCGGAAAACGGTCACCGCACGCACGCGCTGATCGAAATCGAACGGCCGGCCGGGACGCAATGCCAACACCGCTTCAAACACATCCGGCGCCATACCCGCCTCGTGATAATAAGCCCGTAGGCGATCCATCATGAAACTGTACACTTCATCGGCCACGTCAACCGCCGACAGCACCGTGGTGAAATTTTCCACCGTCCGCAACAACAGGGCATGCAGATCGACACGCTCAAGACGATTTTCAATAATCGTACGCAACACACCTAAGGCCGCGCGGCGCAAAGCGAAGGGATCTTTGTCGCCACTTGGCGCCTGCCCGATCCCGAAAATACCGACCAAGGTATCAATTCGATCGGCAATCGCCAGCGCTTGCCCCGTTGCTGAGTGCGGCACCGCATCACCGGCGAAACGCGGCATGTATTGTTCATCCAATGCCACCGCCACTTCTTCCGGCTCGCGATCATGACGGGCGTAATAACGGCCCATGATGCCCTGTAATTCAGGAAACTCACCCACCATCGCCGTCATCAAATCACACTTCGACAAATTCGCTGCTTGCCGAGCATAACTGGGATTACCACCCACGAATTCAGCCACATCCGCGGCTAACGTCGCAACACGCTGTGACTTATCATATTGCGTGCCGAGCTTTTGCTGGAACACGACCGATTTTAGACTTTCCATGCGTTGCGCCAACGGCGTCTTACGATCCTGCTCCCAGAAAAACGCTGCATCGCTTAAGCGTGGCCGCACGACACGCTCGTTACCGGCGCGCACCTGCGTCACATCGCGACTGTCGATATTGCTGATGGTGATGAAATTCGGCAACAAGCGGCCATTGCCATCCACTACATGAAAATATTTCTGATTGCCTTTCATGGTCGAGATCAGCGCCTCAGCCGGAACGTCTAGAAATCGCTTTTCGAATTCGCCGGTAATCGCCACTGGCCATTCGACCATCGACGTCACTTCATCGAGCAAATCTTCGTCGATGACAGCGTGCCCCTTGAGCTTTGCCGCGGCCTCTTCCACCTGACCTCGAATCGCTTCGCGCCGCGATTCAAAATCAACAACGACATGACCTTCAGTTTCGAGCACCGGCGCGTATGCCGCAGGCTCGCTAAGATAAATTGATTTTGGATAATGAAAACGATGACCACGCGTTTCACGCCCGGTGCGCACCGATAGAATTTCAGCATCGATCACTTCATCACCAAACAGCAACACCACCCAATGCACCGGCCGCACGAATTCAGCCGTACCTGCACCCCAACGCATGCGCTTCGGAATCGGCAATTGGTCCAATGCCTGTTGCAGCAGTTGCGGAATCAGCGTCTGCGCCGCTTGGCCGCGTTGTTCACTGCGATACACCAGCCAGCTGCCTTTGTCGGTCTCCAGTTTTTCCAGTTGTTCAACGGAAACGCCGCAGGAACGGGCAAAACCTTCGGTCGCTTTGGTCGGCATCCCATCAGCGCCGAACGCAGCGTTGAGTGCTGGTCCACGCCGCTCAACACTCTTATCGGGCTGCGTCACACTGACATCGCGCAACCACATTGCAAGACGCCGTGGTGCGGCATAACACTTGACCTCGCCGTGTTTCAAATCACTCTTCGCCAAGCCCGCGACAAAGGCCGTGGCAAAGGCTTCCGATAAACGCTTCAGCGCCTTCGGTGGCAATTCTTCAGTGCCGATTTCGATCAATAAATCTCTTGTAGCATTCATCGGCCGCTCTCCTAGTCCGCATTTCTCACCACTGTTCGTAGCGAGAGCGCCGAGATGCTGATCTGCCGGGGTGCTCGGAGCGGAAGACGGCGCCGGCGTAGTTGACACTACGTCAAGCCGGCTGGAGTGAGAACGCCCCGGCAGATCAGAGGGATCGGCGTTCGCAGTAGAAGAGTGGTGAGAAATGCGGACTAACATCGGGAAGCCCAACGCTTCGCGCCGGGCGTAATAGGCCTCCGCCACCGCGCGCGACAAAGCGCGCACACGGCCGATGAAACGTGCGCGCTCCGTAACGGAAATCGCACGCCGCGCATCGAGCAAATTAAACGTGTGTGAAGCCTTGAGCATTTGCTCATAGGCCGGTAACGGCAATCCCGCTGCAATTAGTTTATTGCTCTCATGCTCGCAGGCATCGAACCAAGCAAACAACGCTGCCGTATCGGCATGTTCGAAGTTGTAGGCCGACATCTCGACTTCATTCTGGTGAAACACATCACCGTAACTGACTTTGCCATTCGGACCATGCGTCCAGGTCAAATCGTAAACGCTGTCCACGCCTTGCAGATACATCGCCAGCCGCTCCAGACCGTAAGTAATTTCACCGCTCACCGGCCGGCAATCAAGGCCGCCGACTTGTTGGAAATACGTAAACTGGGTGACTTCCATTCCGTTGAGCCAGATCTCCCAACCCAGACCCCAGGCGCCCAGCGTCGGCGATTCCCAGTTGTCTTCGACAAAGCGGATGTCATGCACCAGCGGATCGAAGCCGAGCATGCGTAGCGAATCGAGATACAGCTCCTGTATGTTCGGCGGTGACGGTTTGAGCAACACCTGGAATTGATAATAGTGCTGCAGGCGATTCGGGTTCTCGCCATAGCGGCCATCGGTCGGGCGGCGCGAAGGCTGCACGTAGGCTGCGCGCCACAGCTCGGGGCCGATCGCCCGCAGGAAGGTAGCGGTATGGAAAGTACCCGCCCCCACTTCCATATCATAGGGTTGCAGGACCACACAGCCGTGGCCAGCCCAATAGTTCTGCAAGGCCAGGATCAGCCCCTGAAAGGTCGATACATTGTATCCCGCCGCCGTCGGCGCGGTCTTGTCTTTGCTCACAGCCTAAATCCCCGGCGCCGGTTGGCGCGATTGAATCGGTTCGAAGGATGAATTATACGTGTGAAGAGGGGCAAGGCACAAAAAGGATGCAGGCAGAATGCCTGCGATCCCAAATTATTGATGTGGCCACTTGATGCTCGAAATCGCATCCCCTCTCCCGCCGGGCGGGAGAGGGCGCGATTCGAGCTTAGCGAATGATGATGTTATCGCCCTTACCCGCCTTGGGATCGGCATCAGGCTTGTTCATCAGCACCGTGATGGCGCCGCGCATCGCCGCGCCCATGGTGTGGTCGACAATCGCGTTGTTGGTCGGATGATCCTTGGGCGAAACGATATCCAGCGTCGCCGCCTCGGAGACGCCCAGTTGCAGGGTCGCCATGCCATAGATCACGTTTTTGGGATTGCCGTTGAGATAGACGCGATCCCAAATCCCCGCAATCGGATGAATCGCCGCCGGCAGGTTGACATTGGCGTTCACGTAAAAGATACGCACGCGCTCGCCCGGCTTGGCTTCCAGCACCTGTGTCGCCTTGTCGTCATGCACCGGATCGTAGTGGAACATCTTGCCGTTGATCAGCGTACCCGTCCAACCCTGGTTCTCCATGATGGCGTGATGATTGTCGGCATCGGGGAAGAACTGACCCTGAACCAGAACATATTCACGATCCGGCTTGGGATAATCGGCACTGTAACCTTCTTTCGGATCGACGATGATGATGCCGTACATGCCGCGGGCAATGTGCTGGTGCATCGGCATCGAGCCGCAGTGATACATGAATACGCCCGGATATTTGGCGTCAAAACTGAATTTCTTGGTCTGTCCCGGTTTGATCGGACCGAACTCGCTCAACACATCGACGACGGCAGCATGGAAATCCATCGAGTGGCTTTCCTTGTTTTCAGGGTCATTGATCAATTCGAATTCGACGACATCACCTTCCTTGACTCGCACTACCGGGCCAGGAATCGAACCATCGTAGGTCCAGGCCGGATATTGAGTGCCCTTGTTGTCGATTTGCAGCATTCCTTCCTTGGCATGCATGGTCACCTTCACCGTTTTCGCCAGGGATGGCACCGAAAAACCTGCCAGCGCCGCTGCCACCGCCAATGCCACCACCTTGTTCTTGAATCGCATAATTATTGACCTCCGTTGAATGATTAACGAACTCGAATGACGTCGACTTAAATCAAAATGTAGGGCGGGTTAGCGTTTTTTTGCGTAACCCGCCACGTGTCGCGTAGCGACACAAAACATTTCTTAATGAGTGCCTCTCGGCACAGCCCGGTGGGTTACGGCGCAAAACACGCGCCCAACCCACCCTACATTGATTCTCGAATCGCCATTCAATCTAACTACACACTGCCCACTTCACTTCCCATAACTGCACTGACACAACTTCCGCAGATGACTCACTAGTCCGTGAATCTCGTCATCGGCAAGGATGTCGCCCCATGGCGGCATCAACACCGATTTATTGATCGCCACACCGCCTTCCTTGATGACCTTGAACAGATCATCGTCCGAGCGCATAGACATCTCCTTGGCGTCGGTGTGATTGCGAGGCTGCACCGACATATCGCGCACGTTAATACCCTTGCCATCGCCCTGCACGCCATGACACTGCGTGCAATAAGTGCGATAGTTCAGTTCGGACTGAACATCCGCCAGCGCCACCCCCTGCCACAGCGCCGCCAGCAACAACACACTCAAGCTCATCTTCTTCACTTTGCCGCCTCCTCGCCCAACAGGCGGAAGTAATGCACGAATTTCTGGATGTCGGTTTCACTCAGGTGTTTATTGGGCATAAAGATCTTCGGATCCCAAGCCTGCGGATTGGCCAGATAACTGACCAGGTAATCCTCCTGCAACCGCAGCGCCGCAGTGTAAACCTCCGGTCCCGATGCGCCGCCATAGCCCGACTCGATTTCGTGACAAGAGAGACAACCCTTAAACTTATCGAACATCATCTCGCCCATGTTACGGGCGATGGTGCCGGGCTTATAAGCCCCCGCCTTGATCAGCTCGCTATTACCCTTGCGTGTCATCAGCGCGGCAGTAACCGCCTTGGCATCAGCAGCGCTCAACGCCGGATGCGCTGGCAACGAAGCTGTGTCGATCTCATCACCCTTCGGCCCGGGCTTCACATGATCCGGGTAGTACATGCCAGCGGGGCGAATGCGCTGCGGCTTCTGCAACCAGCGCTCCATCCAACCCGCCTTGTACTTGTTCCCGGCATAGAACAGATCCGGCCCCTTGCGTGCCGCAAGTGCATCTATCGATGTCGGCGCTGGCCCCGTCAAGTTATGACAACTCGCACACTGACTGGCGAGAATGTCTTCGCCGCCCGCCAGCACCGGCAATGACAGTGCCGCCAGCAATATCCCACCACTGAACTGTTTCAGAAAATTAATGGCCATGACTATCCCGCCTCCTCTCGCGGCGGCCCTCGGTTTGCAGCGGCGTGCCCTTGAAACGCACGTTGTTATGCAGGCCGTATGGTTTTTTCATGGACTCGCTGTAGTAGAAATCCGGATCGTAGTCGGCAGGCGCCGCATGCGGATCGTCCGGAAACAGCGGTTTGATGCCGTCATAGACAATGGCCGTCATGACGCCGCCGCCGTGTTTGCCGTTGTTGGTGACCTGGGGATCGACATGGTCATGCACCATCCATATCCCTGGATTGTCCATCTCGATGATGGCATCGTAACGTTCGCCCGGGCCAATCAGAATCGTGTCCACATAATATGGCGCCGGCAGCGCACGCCCATCCTTGTGGGTGATTAGCATGTCGTGACCATGGGTATGGATAGAATGAATCTCCGCCCCCGCGCCGAACAGCCGCAGGCGCACGACATCGCCCTGCTTGACCTTGATGGGCTGGGTCAGGGGAAAGGCCTTGCCGTTGATTGAAAAATAATTCGAAACATCCAGGGGACTGCCGCCGGAACCCAGTTTCTCCGCATACTGCGAGTCCCACGAACTGAGCATCATGATCACATCCTTGGTCACCCTCTGCTCCAGCGCGGAAGGCTTGGCCGGATCGACGATCAATGGCCCCCACATGCCACGAATCCCGACGTGCTCGCTGACATTGACATGGCAGTGATACCAGGTACTGCCCGTCTTTTCGGCTTTAAATTTGTAGGTGAAGGTCTCGCCTGGCTCGATGGCCTTTTGCGTCACCCCTGGCACGCCATCCATCTGCCAGTTGTTGCGCTGATACTGGCCATGCCAGTGGATCGTGTGCGGCAGCGTGGTGTTATTGATCACGTTTACCACCACATCATCGCCCTCTTTGATGTGGATCAGCGGACCAGGCACCTGGCCATTGAAGGCAAAAACCTGATAATCGAGATCGGGCGCGACCTTGATCTTCATTTCGTCGATAGTGAGATTAAATTCGCGGGGCTCGGCCTGAACCAGCGCTGGAAACACTGCCGCACTCAACAAAAGCGCGACCGGCCCAAAAGCACGACACAGAATCCGGCGACAACGATGGATTGTTTCCATAACGTCTCCTCAAATGCAGTGGCCACAATGGCCCAAACCATGGCAAGCCATAACCGGCAACCATGAATTCCGGGCGTCACAGTTTTGAGGTGACGTTAGTTATAGGGGAAGTAGTACTACTCTGCGACGGTGGGGCAGAGACACTCCCAACATGAATCTAGGAAATTAATATTAAAAAGCTGTATTGTCAATACATGTTTTAAGACAACGCAACATCAACCATACCAGAAAACCACGAAAAGAAAGAATACACAAGGGTCTATCAAAAACGCTAAATACAGACCTCGAGATCTCGAAAAACCTAAAAACTCAACTCCACGCCGAGATTAATCGCGGCCGAATCCCAATTGACCTCGTTCAATCGAGTATCTTCCGTCGAACCATTGGCACGAAAGACACGATCCAACCCCGGCCTGGTCGACCAGCTCTGATAGTCCAACCCAAAAGTTAAGGCCAAACGTTCGGTCAGGCCATAACTGGAATTCAGCGATAACACCATGCCATGGCCATCGGCCCAATGGCTAAAACTGCGCGGATGCGCCAAATCAGCCCGCAGATTCCAGTTCGCCTCGGCCGTGTAATCCGCCTGGTGATATTCAACATCCAAACGCACCGTGAAATCACGGCTATCGTCGGTTTCCCACCACGAAAACCCTACCCATGGACCGCGCCAGTCGGCATCATAAGAACTATCCAACCCCGCAAATGATCCCGTCGCCGGAATTGTCTGAACCCCATCGACCATCTTCAATTTCTGCTGATTCACCGCATATCCTGCCAGCGGCATAATATGCATGTGCAGCGGTCCGTCATGAGTCAAATCCAGGCGATAACCCACTGCCACACTACCGTCGATCATAGAGCCATCGGCTTGATTGTTGGATCGTAAAAACTCACCGTTCCGGTTATCCAGACTGTAATCCGAATCTTGATTGTTGCCGTCTTGCACTTTGCTATAGCCACCGCGTGTGCGCAGTTGTGCCCGGCCCAGTTCAGCATTAAATCCGAGCCGCACTTGAGCGGTATCCAGGCTGCCCCACTTGAGCTCGGAAAGGACGTTAGGGTTCGCGCCATTAACATCACCCGCGATATTCCAATCCAGATTATCGACGCGGTAGCCAGCATCCGCCGTGATCGAAACCTCTGCCGCCATTGCATTACCCGCCATCATGCCACACCCCAAAAGGATGACTGCTTTGCCTAATTTCATGTTTTGCTCCTTGGCACCCATGTCTGTTCATCTTCTCTGAGAAATAGTCCAAAACTCAAGACGTTTCTGCTTCAGACCGATAACCTAATTATATGGAGGACTGGAAATATGCGTGGATTGGTACTCGAACCGACAGCCACAGCGCAATGGCAGGCGCTGGTCACCGAAGCCGAAACACTCGCCCATCGCCCACTGGACGAGAATCTGGAGAGTTATCTCGTCTTCACCCTGATGCGCTTCACGCAGCAACCCGCGCTTGCCAGCAGCATCCTCAGCCTCGAATTTCTCAACGGTCTGCAACAAAGCGGCCACCTGCGCCAGGAACAACTGCGCGACGTCGGCGACAAATGTCTGCTCTTTTCTGGCCTGTTTCCACACTTGGCAAAACGCCGTCTGGTAAAAATCAGCTTTTTTGTCGATCTTGGCCGCAGCGCCTATCAACAAGTGCAATGTGTCAGCCCCACCGGCATGGCCCAGCTCTACGGCCAACTGGCCACGGATTTTGTATCGCTGATGGACGTGCTACATGCGATGCGCGAGCTCGACGATCAGCATCCGGCACTCGACACCCTGAGCAATTTTGAATTGTGGGAAGACACGGGTAGCGAACAGGCGCGTGCCCAGCTTCAACGCCGCCAGCCGCAGGCAATCCCGGTTCGCGGCAATCACGGCAAAGTGCATTAATCTGGGGACAAGCATGATGTGACGCCAACGCTTCCGATAACGACAACACACGCATTGCCAGCCAGGCCGCCACATTGGTCAGCACGTAGGATGTGGTGAACGCAGTGAACCGCATCGTTCGCGATTGATGCGGTTCGTTCCTCACCGCATCCTACGGTGCTGCGAAAAGCCGATAGCCTGATGAGGACGATACGCGCGCATCACATCGTGGCCCGGGAGATGCAAAACTTCCCACACAGTGGCCGGATATATGGCAGCAACCTGTTACTCTCATCCCACTCACAACGCCTTGCAACGGGAGGACACCATATATGGGTTGAGCGTCTTTTGCGAAACCCGGGGTTCACAGTATTCGCGACCTAATGACCCCGGGTTTCGCAAAAGACGCTCAACCCATCAGACTACACGCTGCTAGGGCCTGTAAACCCTGATTTAGCCGATTATTCTGTCACAACCGGCTTAGGGTATAATTCCTGCCCCGTAGCCACCGCAGTGATCAATCCACCGTGCCCACTCCCCAACGCAAAGCCGTCGCCCTGATCTCGGGCGGCCTCGACTCCCTGCTCGCCGCCAAGGTGATGCTGGACCAGGGCATCCATGTCGAGGGCATCAACTTTTATACAGGCTTTTGTGTCGAAGGCCACACCCATGCCATCCGCAAACACGACCAACAGAAGCCAAAGCGCAATAACGCGCTGTGGGTGGCGGAACAGCTTGGCATCAAGCTACACATTATTGATGTCATCGATGAATACAAAGATGTGCTGCTGAACCCCAAGTACGGCTATGGCAGCAATATGAATCCCTGCCTCGATTGCAAAATCTTCATGGTCAACAAGGCGCAGCAGTGGATCGAGGAAAACGGCTTTGATTTC
The DNA here is from genome assembly GCA_016200485.1 of Gammaproteobacteria bacterium. NCBI lineage: Bacteria > Pseudomonadati > Pseudomonadota > Gammaproteobacteria > Gammaproteobacteria bacterium. Next base: position 7,649 of record JACQEP010000022.1, on the reverse strand, counting down.
ATTATCACCGGCGAAGTGATCGGCCAACGGCCGATGTCGCAGCGCAAGGACACGATGCCAGTGGTCGCCAAGCAATCCGGCGCCCAGGATCGGCTGCTGCGCCCACTGTGCGCGAAGCTGCTGCCGCCGACACTGCCGGAACGCGAAGGCTGGATCGTGCGCGACCAACTCTATGACTTCAACGGCCGCAATCGCAAACCGCAAATCGCGCTCGCCGCCAAATTCGGTTTCACGGAATATGCGCAGCCCGCGGGCGGCTGTTGTTTTCTCACCAACGAACACTATTCGAAAAAACTTGTCGATTTATGGCAGGCAAGCGGTCAGCGCGAATATGAACTGGACGACATTTTGTTATTGAAGGTCGGCCGCCACGTCCGCCCCAAACCGTACTTCAAACTTATTGTCGGCCGCGAAGAGGGCGAGAACCGTTTTCTCGAAGGGTATCGCAAGCAGTTTCCCTATTTCTTTACCGTCAGCCACAGCGGGCCGCTGGTGCTGGCCGATGGCGATCTGAGCAACCCAGTGGATATCGAGCTCGCCGCCCGTATCACCGCCCGTTTCGGCCAGGGACGCGAAGCGGAGCAGGTCGAAATCCAATACCATCACCCCGACGGCACATCGCAAACCCTGACCGTGGCGCCTCTGCTCAGCGCTCAGATTCCGGAGTCCTGGTACCTATGAAACACACACTCGATGTCCGCGGCCAACTTTGCCCAATCCCCGTGATTCGCACCCAGAATCAGGCGAAAAAACTTGCATCCGGAGACATTTTGGAGGTAGTGTGCACCGACCCAGGGGTACTTAGCGATATTCCTGCCTGGTGCCGCATTCATGGCCACACGGTGCTGAGTTCACAGACCCTGCCCAACCATGATGTTGTCATCACGCTGGAGATTGGGGGACGCATCTAACCGCGGGGGGGGAAGAGCTGCACAAAATTAGTGCATTTTTATAAGGCCGCGCTATATTGGTGCATAACTAAATTTCGCTGAGATCCCTTCGCATACGCAACCCTTTGTTAATGCGGGGCTTTGTTTCCTAAGTCTAAATGGCATATTTCATGCACTAATAGGAAGCCAAAATTTTGGGGCTGTTTCGTGTAGAAACGGCCGCATTTTTTAACTGTTACGACTGACCTAATTTTTACCGGAGGAAGAGCCCATGTCAGCCAAAGTTCTAAAGATGATTAAAGACAAGGACGTGAAATTCGTCGATTTCCGCTTCTGCGATACCCTCGGCAAGGAGCAGCACGTCTCTGTGCCAGCCCATACTATCGACGCCTCTCTTTTCAAAGAAGGCAAAATGTTCGACGGCTCTTCCATCGCGGGCTGGAAAGGAATTCAAGAGTCCGACATGGTCATGATGCCGGACGCCGACACCGCTGTCATGGACCCCTTCTCTGACGAAGCGACCCTGATCATCCGTTGCGACATCCTTGAGCCACACACCATGCAAGGCTACGAGCGTGACCCACGCTCCATTGCCAAGCGCGCTGAGGCCTACCTGAAATCTACTGGCATTGCCGACACTGCATTCTTTGGCCCAGAACCAGAATTTTTCATTTTCGACGACATCCGCTGGGGCGCTGACATGAGCGGCTGCTTCGTCAAGATCGACTCCGAAGAAGCTGGCTGGAACTCAGCCAAGGTCTATGAAGGCGGCAACATGGGCCATCGTCCGGGCACCAAGGGCGGTTACTTCCCCGTACCACCGGTCGATTCTTTCCAGGACATCCGTAATGCCATGTGTTTGGCACTGGAAGAAATGGGCGTTGAAGTCGAAGTTCATCACCACGAAGTGGCAACTGCGGGCCAGTGCGAAATCGGCACCAAGTTCAGCACCCTGGTCGACCGCGCCGACAAAACCCTGACCCAGAAATACGTGATTCACAACGTCGCTCACGCCTATGGCAAAACCGCAACCTTCATGCCCAAGCCAATGGTTGGGGACAACGGTTCCGGCATGCACGTGCATCAATCGCTGGCCAAGGCTGGCAAAAACCTGTTCACAGGCAACAAGTACGCTGGCCTATCTGACATCGCACTGTACTACGTTGGCGGTATCATCAAGCACGCCAAGGCCCTGAACGCGATCACCAACCCTTCGACCAACAGCTACAAGCGCCTGGTGCCTGGTTACGAAGCTCCGGTATTACTGGCCTATTCTGCCCGCAACCGCTCCGCTTCGATCCGCATCCCGTTCGTCGCCAATCCGAAGGGCCGTCGTATCGAAGTTCGCTTCCCTGACCCGACCTGTAACCCATACCTGGCCTTCGCTGCCATGATGATGGCCGGTCTGGACGGTATCAAAAACAAGATTCATCCAGGCGAAGCCATGGACAAGAACTTGTATGACCTGCCACCAGAAGAACTGAAGCAGATCCCACACGTCTGCCACTCGCTGGATCAGGCGCTGGATGCACTCGACCAAGATCGCGCCTTCCTCAAGGCTGGCGGCGTGTTCACTGACGACGTGATCGATGCCTTCATCGAACTGAAGATGCAGGAAGTCACCCGCGTCCGGATGACCACTCACCCGGTCGAGTTCGACATGTACTACAGCCTGTAAGCCTCGGCGATCAGGTGTTCACTACGAAGAAGCCCCCGCTAGCCGGGGGCTTTTTTATCTTATTATCCGCAAATAACGCAAATAAACGCGAAATGAAGAGCTAACGCTCTGTTAACATCATTACTGCTGATGGTTCTCAATATACTGTTTCGTATTTTCTATCGCCGCTAACAACTCATCCGCCAGACGGTTGGCTAGATTGAGCGCATCGGCAAATTCCTGGGGATCCTCAACATATTCATGAATTAATCGGTTACGTAATTCACGCGCAATCACCCAATTGTCAGCCGACACTACCAGACCCAGTTTTTCGGCGCGCTGCAACGTGTCAATGAAGGGAAGCGGTCGTTCGCCAAGCCAGGCAAAAACTCTCGGCAATAGCTTGTCTCCCACAGTGTCTTGAAGACGATTGAATTTTGCCGCAAATGATTCCGCCAGGTCTTCACGCGCGGCTTCTTGCTCCAGAGATTTAACCCAGTTTGCATCGACGGGCTTTTCAAAAAGCCGTTGCCGGGTACGTGCGAAATGAGCCACTTCACGCTCCAGTAGCGCCAAGGTTCGCCGAACCCGCTCCAGCTGTTCTTTTCGCTTCTGCGCGATCATAAGGCGATTCCTTGGGTTTTGGCCACGCGATGAATGGGCTGTTCATCCATGCCGGCGTCTTTAACGATAATATCGATTTTGCGATCACCCAGCTGTTTCTTCAGTTCTGCCTGCAACCGCAATGTTTTCTCCAGACGCTGCGGAACAATCTCCGGCAATTCAATGTAAAGATCGATATCGCCACCACGCTGGGCGTCATCCACCCGTGAACCGAAAAGATAGACACTGGCCGTGGACCCAAACATATACCGGGCAGCATTTCCAATAATTTCAGCTTGATTCTGAGTCAATCGCATATCGTGCTCCAATTCTAACCGACAGACATTGTCTACGCTCAATTAAGCCGCAGAATCTTTAACTTACTCATACTTCCCGCCTCCTGGCGCACCGTTTTGGTGCGAAGTGCTATAATGGTGCATGAGTGGGCATGCCCGCGACTGGATGAGATTTTTATCTTACATATAACACTATGATTATAAAAGGAATATTTACCCATCCTCGCGCCATCCACAAGTTGGTTTGGTTCTTGCTATATCCCTGTCATGGCACGCGATAACTTAGATCCCACAGTTCACTCCCGGCGCATTCTGGAGAACCTGAATGCGGCGGTGGTACTGTTTGATGCCCAGCTACAGTTGTTATATATGAACCCGGCTGCAGAGATGCTGTTCGCCCTCAGCACCCGTCGTGCGGCGGGCACACCGGCGGATAGGCTCTTAGGCGGCGAATCGGAATTACTCACCAACCTGCACCAGGCACTGGACTCGGGTCACCCCTTCACCGAGCGTGAGCTGACGCTGCACCTGCCGCTGGAACGAACGATCACTGTCGATTGCACGGTCACACCGATCATCGACGGCCAGGAACGCTCGTTGTTGGTGGAGATCACGCAGCTTGATCGCCAGCTGCGCATCGCCCGTGAAGAGCAATTGCTGGCCCAGAATGAGACGACGCGTGACGTCATCCGTGGCTTGGCTCACGAGATCAAGAATCCGCTCGGCGGCCTGCGTGGCGCAGCGCAACTATTGGAGCGCGAATTGCCTAACGCACAGCTTAAGGAATACACCGGCATCATCATCGGCGAGGCCGACCGGCTGCAGAAACTGATCAATCGCATGCTCGGCCCTCACACCCTGCCGCATAAGCAGTGGACCAACATTCACGAATTACTGGAGCGGGTGCGGCAACTGGTGCAAGCCGAAGCGCCAACAGGGATCACCCTCAAGCGCGACTATGACCCAAGCCTGCCTGACATTTACGCCGACCCCGATCAACTGATCCAGGCGGTGCTGAATCTGGTACGCAATGCCGTCGAGGCGATGGATGAGCGTGGCGAAATAATATTGCGTACCCGAATCCAGCGCCAATTCACAATCGGCAATCAGCGCCACCGTCTGGTAGCCTGCATTGAAGTGATCGACAACGGCCCCGGCATCCCAGCCGAAATGCTGGACAAGATTTTCTTTCCCATGGTCACCGGCCGTGTTGGCGGTACTGGCCTGGGGCTAACCATTGCTCAAAATCTGATTAGTCAGCACGGCGGTTTGATCGAGTGTGTCAGCCAGCCGGGCAAGACTGTATTTACGATTCTGCTACCGCTGGAGCTGCGCCATGAGTGACAAAATACGCGTCTGGGTCATCGACGACGACCGGTCGATTCGTTGGGTACTGGAACGCGCCTTTGAACGCGCCGAGATGGAAGTCACCTGTTTCGACAATGCCAACAACATTGCCGATCAATTACAGCGTCGCCAGCCCGACGCCTTGATCACCGACATTCGCATGCCGGGCGTCGATGGTTTGAAATTGCTTGATCACATACACAGCGAATATCCAAACCTGCCGGTGATCATCATGACCGCGCATTCCGATCTCGATAGCGCCGTGGCCGCGTATCAAGGCGGTGCTTTCGAATACATGCCTAAACCTTTCGATGTCGACGAGGCGGTCGATTTGGTAAATCGCGCTGTCGCCCATCGCCGCCAGCAATTTCGCACGCGCCGCGAAGAAGAACCCGGCTCTAGCGCCGAAATCATCGGCGAAGCACCCGCGATGCAGGAAGTATTTCGCGCCATCGGCCGCCTGTCGCGCTCCAACATCACGGTGCTGATCAATGGCGAATCCGGCACCGGCAAAGAACTCGTAGCTCATGCACTACATCGCCACAGTCCGCGCGCCAACAAATCCTTCATCGCGCTCAATACCGCCGCCATCCCGCGCGATCTGCTCGAATCAGAACTCTTCGGTCACGAACGTGGCGCCTTCACCGGCGCCCAAAGCAGTCGCCAGGGACGCTTTGAACAAGCCGACGGCGGCACATTATTCCTCGACGAAATCGGCGACATGCCGGCAGAACTGCAAACTCGTTTACTGCGTGTGCTGGCTGATGGCGTGTTTTATCGTGTGGGCGGCCACACGCCGATCAAGGTCGATGTACGCATCATCGCCGCCACACATCAAAATCTTGAAGAACGCGTCAAGCAAGGGCTGTTCCGTGAAGACTTGTTTCATCGCCTCAACGTGATTCGCATTCATTTGCCGTCACTGCGCGAGCGACGCGAAGACATCCCGCTGCTACTCAAACACTTTCTCAAACTCGCCGCTGCTGAACTCAACGTCGAACCCAAACTGCTGCGACCCGATGCCGAAGCGTATCTCGCGCGCCTCGACTGGCCCGGCAATGTCCGCCAACTCGAAAACACCTGCCGCTGGCTCACCGTCATGGCCTCCGGCCGCGAAATTCATGTTGAAGACCTACCGCCAGAACTAAAACCACAACCCAGCAGCAAAGGCACCAGCAGCGACTGGGAAACCGCGCTTCAACGCTGGACCGAACAAAACCTCGCCGCCGGCACTACCGGCCTGCTCGACGACGCACTGCCGACGTTCGAACGCATCGTCATCAAAACAGCACTGACTTATTCCGGCGGACACCGCCAAGACGCCGCTAAATTACTCGGCTGGGGGAGGAATACACTGACGAGGAAGATTAAGGAATTGGGGATGGAGGGAGAGGTGTGATGAACCGCCGAAGAGCAGCGTCGTCGCCATAAACTATATTTTGTACGAAAAATCAAATAGTTATAAATTTTATAGGAATATGAAAGTTCAACTTGCATATTTCACCCATCCAATACTATTATTTCATCATGATCCCCCGCATACTTTCCCCTACCCTAAAGGACTTGGCCAGCCAATATCCTGTCATCACCGTCACCGGACCTCGCCAAAGTGGAAAAACCACGCTTTGCCGTACCACTTTCCCCGCAAAACCCTATGTCAATCTCGAAACCCCCGATATCCGCGAATTCGCCCGCACCGATCCACGCGGATTTCTTACCACTTACGAGAGCGGGGCAATTCTCGATGAAATGCAGCGGGTACCCCAGCTGCTCTCTTACCTGCAGCCCATGGTCGATGAGAACCCCGAACCCGGACGCTTCATCCTGACAGGCAGCCAGCAATTCGAGGTCATGACCACGATTACCCAGTCACTGGCTGGACGCACTGCGTTATTAAAGCTGCTACCTCTAAGCATGGAGGAACTCACCGCCGCCGGGATCCATCTACCCCCCGATCAACAACTCCTGACCGGCTTCTATCCACGCATTTATGATGCCAAGCTCGACCCCACCCAGGCGCTCGGCGACTATTTCGAAACCTATGTGGAGCGTGACATCCGGCAGCTTGTCACCATCAAGGATTTAGCGCTGTTTGAAAAGTTTGTCCGGCTCTGTGCTGGCCGAATTGGCCAACTGCTCAACCTTCAGAGCCTCGGTAATGATGTCGGGATATCCCATACAACGGCTCGCAGCTGGCTCACACTGCTGGAGGCAAGCTACGTCGTTTACCTGTTGCAACCTTGGCATACCAACATCAGCAAGCGACAAATTAAAACACCCAAGCTCTATTTCTACGATGTCGGATTGGCGGCCTATCTTCTTGGCGCCGAAAATGAAACACACATCAACCGCCACCCCCTCAGGGGAAACCTGTTTGAGAATCTGGTGATCATTGAAGCGCTGAAATACCGCTACAACCGTGGCAAACGAAGTAACCTTTACTTTTGGCGTGATGCCAAAGGAAACAAGGTCGATCTGTTAATCGAGCACGGGCCAGACGTTGTTGCTGTAGAAATCAAGGCCGGGGCAACCATCAGCGGCGACTGGTTCAAAGGACTGCACACGTTTGCAGCGCGACTTCCTCTCCCACCCAAGACCTGTGCGCTGGTTTACGGCGGCGCAGAACAGCAAAGGCGCAGTGATATTACAATCTGGCGAGCAAGGGATGTAGCCGCCATGATGGAAGAAGTGAGCAGGTAACTGTTCGCCCCTCACCCGTAGATACTCTGTTCGAGGTCAAGCATTTTTTCTGTAATTTTTGCACTTTCCGGCTCATGCTGGAATCGCGTAAAAGCGGGTGTTATCGAAGGGCTTGTTGTCCTTCAACATGCCGTGAATGGCATGCAGCAGTTTACG